>CAYQYJ010000088.1:0-1099 GCA_964421605.1 uncultured Ardenticatenaceae bacterium
TGGTGCCTGCGCTTCGCTCTTTTAACAGCAAGCAGCCCTGGCAAGGTAGCCTGATTGTGTTACATCTGGATCAAAGCCATGAAATTTGGTGAAATGCTCATCCGGCTGTTCGGCGGCGGCGCTTTAGGGGCAGTGATTGGCGTTATCCTGGCAACGGCGCCGCTGGCTTTAGCCCGCATCCTGGCGACGATTCTGGGCGTGGTCATTGTCCTCCTGACAGGTTTTTTCCTGTTTGGCCTGGAGCAAAAGCGCCGTCTGGCAGCAGTCATTATCCTGGTCATCCTGGCTTTCGTGATATTGCTCAACCAGACGGCGGCCCAGGCAGTCTGGCAAGGCGTGCGTTTTCTGGCGGATGCCCTGGCGCGCCTGCTGCTGGCCACGCGCGGGCGGAGCGCCAGCGAGACCATCGTTACCTGGATTGTGCTGGGCGTGGCGGCAAATCTGCTCTTTGGCGCGATTGACCTGGACGCCTGGCGGCGCGTTAACCGGTAGTTGAGCCGCTATCTTACGCGCACCTCGTTTTTGACAGACCATAGAAAGGTTATATGCTCTTCGATCTTCATGCAAAGAGTGAACGCCTGGCCATATTGAGAAGTGAACCAGATGGCCGGCATAGGATTGAGCTTCGCACCCTGCAAGGACAAATGCTCGGCGATGTAGCGGCTGAATTCCTGCCTTTAGGGCCGTGTTGGTCGCCCGATGGCTCGACCGTTGCCTTTGGCAGTAACGATGGCTTGCTGTACATCCATCGTCCTGGAGAACCTGGCCCGAAGGTTGTTTTTGCCAATCCTTCCCTCCAAGCCGGTTTTTGCGAATGGGCAGCGGATGGAAACCGCCTGGTCTTTTCTGCCTACGAAAAGAGTATGCACACTCCCCCCAACATCTACTGTCTGGCGCTGGATACAGGACAAACGCTTCAGCTAACGAATGATGCCAAAACAGTTGACCGATTTCCGCATTGGTCGCCTTCGGGGCAATGGGTAGCATTTCAACGACAGTTTTTGGATGAACCCGAATTGACGCGCCGGGTGTATGTGGTCGAAGTGCAATCGGGCCAATGCTTTCCCGTACTGAACGCATCCGAGGGCGAGTTCTTTAC
>CAYQYJ010000088.1:1199-5033 GCA_964421605.1 uncultured Ardenticatenaceae bacterium
CACTCGCCTCCGCTGCGCCGGTGTGGAACTACCATACCGGCCCACAAGTTGGTTTTGACCTGCCGGCAACGACCCTCTATTTTGTTGGAGGGAACGCTTGCCTGTATCGTTGGCGTATCAGCGGAAATTGCGACTGTATTCTCGAGGATCGCCCGCCGGTGAGGCCCACTTTTACCCACGAAGAATACCGCGTCCCCTCTCGCGACGGGCGACCGATCCCAGTGCAACGCTTCATTCCTCCCCAGCCCCGGTCACAGGCAATCCTATATGTCCACGGAGGGCCGGGAGGAGCCATTGACCCCAATGATCCATTTATGCTGCGCCTGCTGGCCGAAGGCGTTGAGTTTGTTTGCGCGGCCTATCGCGGAAGCAGCGGGTATGGCCCAGAACACGAGGAAGCGAATCGGGGCGAATATGGCCGGGCCGATGTGTGGGACCTCCTTGCCGCGGGCTTCGACTGGAAAAAACGGGCCGGCGAAAACCGACCGCTCATCCTTGCCGGATACAGTTATGGCGGCTTTCTGACGTTCCTGGCGTTGGCGCAAGACAAAATTCCCTGGGCCGGCGGCATCGTCATGTGGACGTTGAGCGGTTTGCATCGCTTCCCCTTACACCGGCATCGCGCGTTTCCAGCCGATGCAGACCAGCAAGCCGCGGCTGGGGTTGAACGGTCGCCTCTGAAACAAGCCTGGCGTATTCGTGTTCCCCTGCTTAGTTTTCATGGGGTTTTGGACGCTACCGCGACGACCGAAGAGATGAAGGCGATTCAAACCACTGTTTTAGGTCAAGGTGGAGAATGTGAGTTGATCATTTTCGACGATGACACACATGGTTTGGAGCGTCACCGGGATGAAATCCATGCTCGCGTGCTGAGCTTTCTAAAAGGGGTTGAATGATTGGCAAGTGTGGGCGGCGGCCTAACAAGCGATTGCCGGCGACCGTCGCGCTTCCGTTGGTCGCGCTCTGGCCGGCGCCTGATGCGCGGGCGCTAGAAAATAGGGGTCAGTGGGGAGTGGTAGAAGCGCCAATCCCAGACTGTCCATCAATCTGTATTTGAGAAGGCAGGCGAAACAAAAGTAGTATGTCCCACGCTGAAAAACGACTTTTTACCCCTGGGCCTCTGACCACCAGCGACAGCGTTAAAGCCGCTATGCAGCAAGATTTAGGCTCGCGGGATGACGCTTTTATTGACCTGGTGCGCCAGATTCGGCAGGCGCTGCTCGCTCTAGGCGGCGTGACGACGCCGGCTTATACCGCCATTATCATGCAAGGCAGCGGCACTTTTGGCATTGAGTCGGTTATTTCCTCCATCACGCCGCCTGCCGGCAAGTGGCTGATGCTGATCAACGGGGCCTACGGGTGGCGTATGGCGCAGATTACCACCATACACCACATTCCCACCACTAACCTGATATTCCCTGAGAACCAGACGCCTACACCAGCGGATGTGGCTGCCGCGTTAGCCGCCGATCCCTCTATTACGCACGTGGGCGTGGTTCACTGCGAGACGACTACGGGCATCTTCAACCCGGTGAGAGCTATTGGGGCGGTCGTTTTCCAGCAGGGTCGCCAGTATGTGGTGGACGCCATGAGCAGTTTTGGCGCGGTTCCGCTTAACCTGGCAGAAAGCCACATTGATTATCTGATTTCGTCGGCTAATAAATGTATCGAAGGCGTGCCAGGCTTTAGTTTTGTGTTGGCGCGGCAGGCGGCGCTGCTGGAGACGACAGGCTGGGCGCGCACACTCAGTCTGGATTTGCTGGCGCAGTGGCAGGGGTTGGAAGCGAACGGGCAGTTTCGCTTCACGCCGCCTACCCATGTACTGCTGGCATTCCGGCAGGCGCTGGCGGAACTGGCGGCAGAAGGAGGCGCAGCAGGGCGGGCTGCCCGCTATCGCCGCAATTACGAGGTATTGGTGAATGGAATGCGCCAGCTTGGGTTCCGCGAGTACCTGGCCCCAACCGACCAGGGGCACATCATTACCTCTTTTCGTTATCCTACTCACCCACGCTTCTCTTTTACCGAATTTTACCAGCGGCTCAACGCGCGTGGTTTTGTCATCTATCCGGGCAAAGTGAGCGACGCCGACTGTTTCCGCATCGGCCACATTGGCCAACTGTTCCCTCACGACATGCAAGATTTGTTGGCTGCTATCCAGGCAGTACTGGAAGAGATGTATGAGGTCTGAGGCGGTTCATACTTCATACCTGATACCTTAAAGGGGTTTTTTGATGGAGTTTGTGTATCAACGTTCCTATCGGGGACCACTGCAGGCAGTGGTGTTGGATTGGGCGGGGACGACGGTGGATTATGGTTCGTGCGCGCCCGCGGCGGTGTTTGTGGCGGTGTTCCGCCAGGCAGGGGTGGAAATTACGGCGGCGGAAGCGCGGGGACCCATGGGCATGCACAAGAAGGACCACATTCGGGAGGTTATGCGGCTGCCGCGCGTGGCGGCAGCGTGGGCAGAAAAACATGGCAGTCCGCCAGGAGAGGCAGACGTGCAACAGCTATATGAGGCGTTTACGCCGCGACAAATGGCCGTCATTGCCGAGTATGCGGATTTGATTCCCGGCACGCTGGCGGCAGCGGCGGATTTTCGGCAGCGGGGGTTGCAGATCGGAAGCTGCACGGGTTATACGAAGGAGATGATGGCTGTGTTGGTTCCAGCGGCAGCGGCGCGCGGATTTGCGCCAGATGAGGTGGTGTGCGGCACGGACGTGCCGGCAGGTCGCCCGCAGCCGTGGATGGCACTGGTGAATGCGATGCGGCTGGGGGTTTATCCTATGGCGGCGGTGGCGAAGATAGGGGACACGCCCGCGGATGTGGCGGAGGGGTTAAATGCCGGCATGTGGACCATCGCCGTGGCTAAAACAGGCAACGAAGTGGGGCTGCCAGAAGCAGAACTGGGCAGCCTGCCCGCCGCCGACCGCCAGGCTCGCCTGCGTCGCGCCTACGAACGGCTGGCGCAGGCAGGCGCGCATTATGTAGTGGATGGCATTGGCGACGTCCCCGCTATCCTGGATGAGATCAATGCCCGCCTGCGCCGCGGCGAACGACCGCTGGGCTAAAACGTTCAGCGTCCTCGTTCATAAATGAGCTTTCCTTTGCCAACGATCTCGTCGCGCACAAAAGCGCGCTCCTGGATCAGATGGGCAAATTCTTCAGGCGTATAATGGAAATGGTGCAGCATGAGAGCAGATTTGATAATCCGGCGGGAAACAGAAAGTGACCTGCCGGCAATTTACCACGTCAACGAATCCGCTTTTGGGCGTCCCAATGAGGCGGAGTTGGTGAACGCCCTGCGGGGAGCGGCGACGCCGTTTCTGTCGCTGGTAGCCGAAGTGGGCGGGCAGGTAGTGGGGCACATTTTGTTTACGCCTGTGACGGTAAAGTTGGCAGCGGAAGCGTGGCAGGCGGTGGCTCTGGGGCCAATGGGGGCGCTGCCGGCATTTCAAAACCAGGGCATCGGTTCAGCATTGGTTCAGGCAGGGCTGGCAGCCTGCCGCGAAGCAGGGTATGGGGTTGTGTTTGTGTTGGGGCATCCCAATTTCTACCCTCGCTTTGGTTTTACGCCCGCGCCGCCGCGCGGCCTGCCGTGTGAATTTGCTGTGCCAGACGACGTGTTCATGGTAGTAGAACTGATCCCTGACGCCCTGGGCGGACGCCAGGGGGTTGTGCATTACCATCCCGCTTTCAAGGGCGTTTAAGGCCGCCATTGACCATTTTGGCAGGCGCAGGTACAGTGGAACCGGCTGGCGCGCACAAACGACCGCGCCAGGGGAATGGCATCATGATGGCATGGAAACGGTTTTTCTACCTTGTATGCGGGTTGTT
>CAYQYJ010000088.1:5133-11032 GCA_964421605.1 uncultured Ardenticatenaceae bacterium
ACTTTTTTCAAAACGTGGGAGGTGGGGGATTATGCCGGCATGTACACCCTCCTCTCCCCCCAAAGCCAGGCGCTCGTTGATCAGCAGGCGTTCATCAATCGTTACGTCGAAGCCCAACAGACAGCCGTTGTTCAGGCGGTGCGCACACAACCCCTGGCGGCGCGCCAGGAAGGACTGACGGCAGAGTTCAGTGTCCGCGTCACCTGGGACAGCCCCATCCTGGGCAACATTGTGCGCGACCATTCTGTACGTCTCGTTTACGATCAAAATCGCTGGGGCATTGTCTGGCATGAAGGCCTCATCTTACCAGAACTGGCTGGCGGCAACCGCCTGCGCCTGAGTCTGCGCGTGCCCTCCCGCGCCAACATCTATGATCGGGATGGCAGCGCCCTGGCGTATCAAGGCACAGCCATCACCCTGGGTGTTGTGCCCGGTCAGATTAGCGACGAACCCGCCCTGCTGGCAGCCATCAGCCCCCTGTTAGGCAAACCCCCTGCCGACGTTCAGGCGCTGTACGCTTCCGCCCTGCCTGACTGGTACGTTCCCCTGGGAGACATCAGCGGCGAAGTGATGCAGGCGCACATCCTGGAACTACAACCATTCCTCAGCGCTGGACTGACCGCCGACGACCGTCGCAGCCGGCTCTACCCAGAAAACGGCGTCGCCCCCCATCTGGTGGGTTATATGGGCCCTATTCCCGCCGAGCAGGTGGAAACTTACCTGGCGCAAGGATACCAGGTTGACGATAAAGTGGGGTTGGCTGGCCTGGAGGCGTGGGGAGAACGGTATCTGAGCGGCGTACGCGGCGGCACATTGCAACTGGTTGGTCCCAACGGCGAAGATTTGGGCGTGGTGCAAGAAACCGAGCCGCGCCAGGCGCGCAGCATCTATACCACATTGCGCCGGGAGTTCCAACTGGCGGTAGAACAGGCGTTAGCGGATGCCATACAAACGTATCCCGGCGGCCGGGCGGGCGCCGTGGTGGTGCTAGAAGTCAATACAGGCGCAGTGCTGGCGGCAGCCAGCTACCCCGGCTATAACCCGGCTATCTTTGATGCCGTGCGCCCCAACGCCAGCGCGGATCTGACCCAAGTGCTGAACGACGCCAGCCAGCCGCTGCTCAACCGCGCCATTCAAGGACAGTACCCGTTAGGCTCTGTCTTCAAGTTAGTGACGATGTCTGCCGGATTGATCAGCGGCAGCTTTAGTTTCGACAGCCGTTACACCAGCACAGGCGTGTGGAACCGGCTGGGGGACGCTTACGCTAAAACGGATTGGAAAGCAGGCGGGCATGGCACGCTCAGTTACCGCAACGCCATCGTAGAGTCATGTAACTCGTGTTTTTATAACATGGGATATGAACTGGACGCCATTGACGCCAACCTGCTTCCCAATACGGCTGTACAGTTTGGATTGGGAACGGCAACAGGCATTCAAGGCGTACCGCCCGGCGGGGAAGCTGGGGGTTTGATTCCCAATCCGGAGTGGAAACTGGCAGCGTGGGGAGATGGATGGGCGACAGGCGATACAGTCAATATGGCTATTGGGCAAGGGTTTGTATTAGTGACGCCGCTACAGGCAGCCAGGATGATGGCCGCTATCGCCAACGGGGGCGCCTTGTACCAACCAACGCTGATTGACCGCATCGGCTCAGGCGGCGGCGCGCCAGAAGAGGTTTGGCCAGCACAGGCAACGGGGCAGCTCCCGTTGCCGCCAGAACAGTTGGCAGGATTACAAGAGGCGCTGCGAGCGGTGACGACAGCCCCTAACGGCACGGCAACACACCGGTTTGTGGGGTTGGGCGTGCCAGTTGCCGGCAAGACAGGCACAGCGGAAGCGCCGCCCAACAATTCGCACGCCTGGTTTGTGGGCTACGCGCCAGCCGCGCCTTACACCCTGGCGGATGGCACGGTCATTGCTGTCCCACAAATCGCTGTGGCGGTATTAATGGAAAATGCGGGCGAAGGCTCGGTTGTTGCCGCGCCTATTTTCCGTCGCATTATTGAACTGTATTATGGGATTACGCCGCTGGCGCCGTATCCCTGGTAGTGGCGGCGGGACTCCATCGGAAATAGTGATCAGTGGCAAGTGGTCAATGGCTGGCATGGTTAAAGAAACGAATGGGAAAATGCTTAATCCGTGGCGGAAGTTTGTGAAATCTGCCATGCGCAACGCCGCCAGGCAAGAGGCGCTGCGCAAGTACAAGACAGCCAACCCTTCTTTTAATTACCGCTGGGAACACGTAAAGGCAGTGGTGAAAACGGCGGTGCGGCTGGCTGAGCTAACGGGCGCAGACGTAGACATCGTGGAAGCGGCTGCCTGGCTGCACGACATCGCCAAAATGGAAGGGGGGAAACACCCGCGCATCGGGGCGCGCATCGCGCGCCAACTGCTGCCGCAGACCGACTTCCCGCCAGAAAAAATAGAGCGGGTGGCGCGCGCCATCGAAGAGCACCAGGGGCTGTGGCGACGCCAACCGTTGACTAACCTGGAATCTATGGTGCTGTGGGACGCGGATAAACTGACTAAGATCGGGCTGACCAGCGTGTTTCACGTGACGGGCATGTTCATGATGTCTGGGCGGAAGAGCAATATCAAGAGCCTGATCAAGCGGGGACGGGCGGCGAACTGGATTGAAAAGACTGTAGCCAGTATGCACACCGAACCAGCACGGCAGGCGGCGGCGGCCCGTGTTGCCGCGGCGCAGCAGTTGTGGGATGAATTGGAGCGGGAACTACACGGGGAGGATTTGTCCTGCAAGGAAGAAGCGTTGGTGGAGGAACAGGGTTAACACCAGCGACAGGTGTTTGAGGAAAAGAAAGTAGAAGTTCAACTTCCAGGAGAAGTTGAACTTCTTATACCTGTACATGCCCTCTATCAGGCGTGCTCCAACACGAACTGCGCTTCTTCGGTGGAGCCCGTCAGCGCGGTGGTAGACGCTTCGCCCCCAGAGATGACTTCTTGCACTTCGTCGAAGTAGCCAGCGCCCACAAAACTCTGGTGCTTGATGGCGCTGTAGCCAAACTCCTTTTGCATGTGGAATTCGTGTTCTTGCAGCCGGGAGTAAGCGGCCATTCCTTCCTGGCTGTACTGCCGCGCCAGGTCGAACATGGCGCTGTTGAGTGAATGGAAACCAGCCAGGGTGACAAACTGGAACTTGTACCCCATCTGACCCAACTGTTCCTGGAATGTGCCAATGGTGGCGGGGTCCAGATGCCGCCGCCAGTTGAAGGATGGCGAGCAGTTGTAAGCCAGCAGCTTGCCCGGATATTTCTCGTGCACAGCCTGGGCAAATTCCCGCGCCTCGCCCAGGTCAGGCGTAGACGTCTCGCACCAGAGTACATCGGCGTAGGGCGCGTAAGCCAGGCCGCGAGAGATAGCCATCTCCAGGCCGCCGTTGATGCGGTAATACCCTTCAACGGTGCGCTCGCCGACGATGAATCGCTGGTCAATTTCGTCAATGTCGCTGCGCAGCAGTTGGGCTGAGTTGGCGTCGGTGCGGGCCACCACGATGGTGGGCACGTCGAGTACGTCGGCAGCCAGCCGGGCAGCAACGAGCTTACGGACGAATTCTGATGCCGGCACAACCACCTTCCCCCCCATGTGCCCGCATTTCTTCATGGACGAAAGCTGGTCCTCAAAGTGGACGGCAGCCGCTCCCGCTTCAATCATGGCTTTCATCAGCTCAAACGTATTTAGCGGACCGCCAAAACCAGATTCGGCGTCAGCAAAGATAGGCGCCAGCCAGTAGATACCATTCTGGCTTTGCATGTGATGAATCTGATCGGCGCGCAGCAAAGCGTTGTTAATGCGCTTCACCAGGTTGGGTGCGCTGTCCACCGGATAGAGGCTTTGATCGGGGTAGGTATGGGCGGCATCGTTGGCGTCCGCCGCCACCTGCCAACCGCTCAAGTAGATGGCTTGCAAACCAGCCTGCACCATTTCTACGGCTTGATTGCCGGTTACCGCGCCCAGGGCGCGCACAAAAGGCTCCTGCTGCATCAATTCCCAGAGGCGGTTCGCGCCCAGGCGGGCTAAGGTGTATTCAATTTTGAAGGAACCCCGCAGGCGCATGACATCTTCCGCCTGATAGGTGCGGACGATGCCAGCCCAGCGGGGAGACCGGGCCCAACTCATTTTCATTTCTGCCAGGGTGTATTCATCGTTTCTCATCCGTACAATCTCCTTTCTAAAACAGGGATCAGTGGGGAGTGGTCAGCGGGCAAAAGCTACGCCGCCCTTGACCCTCTCATTGAAAATAACCTCGCGTAAAAACGCGAAGGCGCGGATAAAAAATTCGTGGAAATGCCTGCCATTTGTGGCAGGAATCCACGTTGATGGCGGCGCCTCCCACCCGGAGGGGCATTGTCTTTTACTCCACGGCAGCCTGTAAGCAGGCTGCCAGACCTGACCGTGTTTGCGGCGCAGATGGCAGCAAGCCAACGGTCATGCGTCCAGCGACGGCTAGTTCAGATATTGGTAAGCAGGTAGGGTCAGGAACTCGGTGAAGGTTTCAGACAGGACTAACTGGTCCAGGAGATGACGGGCGTGGTCGTAATTGCCGGCATCAAATTCCGCCGCTCCAACCATTTCCTGAATCATGGTCATGGTGCGCGGCACGAGCGCCTGATAGAGCGCCGCTGACACGCGGCGGCCATCGGACAGGTGGGCGGCGTTGTTATGCACCCACTGCCACAACTGCGCCCGCGAGATTTCGGCGGTGGCGGCGTCTTCCATCAAGTTGTAAATGGGCACGCAGCCGTTGCCGCCCAACCAGGAAGCCAGATATTGCAGCGCCACGTCAATGTTCAGGCGCACCCCTTCTTCAGTGATGTCCCCTTCAGCCACAGGCAGTAAGTCCTGGGCGGTGATGCGCACGTCTTCCCGTTGGCGCTCAATCTGGTTGGCTGCCGGCATATGCCGATCAAACACCTCTTTGGCAATCATGACCAATCCAGGATGCGCCACCCAGGTGCCGTCGTGCCCATCTTTCGATTCGCGCTCCTTGTCGGCGCGCACTTTGTCCAGGGCGATTTCGTTCGCCGCCGGGTCGCCTTTGATGGGGATTTGCGCCGCCATGCCGCCCATCGCGTGGATGCCACGGCGGTGGCAGGTTTTAATCAGCAGCAAGGAGTAGGCGCGCATAAAGTGGGTGGTCATGGTCACTTGAGCGCGATTGGGCAGGATAAAGCGGGGGTGATGGCGGAATTTCTTGATAGTGGAAAAAATGTAGTCCCAGCGACCACAGTTCAAACCAGCAGAGTGGTCACGCAGTTCGTAAAGAATTTCGTCCATCTCGTAGCTGGCTAAAATGTTCTCGATTAACACGGTGGCGCGAATCGTTCCGCGCGGAATACCCAGCGTATCCTGGGCCAGGTTGAATACGTCGTTCCACAGCCGCGCTTCCAGATGGCTTTCCAGTTTGGGCAAATAGAAGTAAGGGCCGCTGCCGCGTTGTATCAGGTTATGGGCATTGTGGAAGAAGAAGAGGCCAAAATCAAACAACGCGCCCGAAATCGGTTTGCCGTCAACGAGCAAATGCTTCTCTGGCAAATGCCAGCCGCGCGGGCGCACCATGAGCGTCGCGGTGACGTCCTGGAGTTGGTAAAACTTTCCTTCGGGGCTGGTGTAAGTAATGGCGCGGTTAACAGCATCGCGCAGGTTGAGTTGTCCCAGGATGGTGTTGTCCCAGGTGGGGGAGTGGGCGTCCTCAAAGTCCGCCATATACACGCTGGCGCCAGAGTTGAGGGCGTTGATGATCATTTTGCGATCAGGGGGGCCGGTGATTTCCACGCGGCGGTCTTGCAAATCGGGGGGGATGGGAGCGACGGTCCAGTCGCTGTCGCGGATGGCGGCAGTATGGGGGAGGAAGTCGGGCAGAATGCCGGCATCTAGCTCC
>CAYQYJ010000089.1:0-10999 GCA_964421605.1 uncultured Ardenticatenaceae bacterium
GCGAATGCCGACGAAGCAATTGACCTGGCGGTAGCCGCCGAGCATGGCTTCCGCCACACGGCGGTGATGCACTCCAAGAATCTGGACAACCTGAGTCGCATGGCGCGGGAGATTAATTGCAGTATTTTTGTGAAGAATGGGCCTTGCCTGGCAGGGTTGGGGTATGGCGGCGAGGGGTATTGTTCTTTTACCATTGCCAGCCCCACGGGTGAAGGATTGACGGGCCCACGCAGCTTTAGCCGCCTGCGCCGCTGCACCCTGGTGGATTCTTTCCGCATTGTATAGCAGAGGAGCGGTTGGAAACCCGCCTCTTCCCCAGTTAAAGGCATGACCAGTTTGACAGGCGGCCCAAGCCGGATTCAACTAGAAATTTTCACCGACGCGCACCGGGTTAGCTGCCAGATGGCGGTAGGTATGCGCGGGCTGCACGCGGAGTTGGCGGACAGTAACAGCAACTACCTGGAGGTCGAAGACGCTTATATTTCGCGCGTGAACCAGCCGGCGGAAATTACGGCAAATTATGCGCGCTGCGCCTTACGCAAAGACAACGTTAAGTTTGTGGTGTTGCAAGACAGGCGCGAAGGGTTGCCGATGGGATCGCACCATGCGCAGTCGGTTTACACGCGCGGGCGACCTGTGCCCGTTTTTTTGACGGTGCCGGGGTTTGAAATTCGCGGCGAGCTGCGGCACGACGGCAAGGTGTCGGCGGCGCTGCTGATGGCGCAGGCGATCAGCCGCTATTTGTTTGTCTTTGCGGCTACGGCGGCGGCGGCGCTGCATCCGCAGGTGGTGTATCACGGGGATTTGATTATGGTGGACGCGGCGCAAGTGGGAGTGTTGGGCATTGAGGAGCGTCGCTGATGGCTGACATTCTGGTCATTGACGATGATGAGCAGATGCTGCAACTGGTGAGCATGATGCTGCGGCGGGGGGGACACCGTTCGATTCTGGCGAATACGCCGCAGCAAGGGTTGGCGCAGCTTGCGGCGCAGAAGCCAGACCTGGTGGTGTTGGACGTGATGATGCCGGGGATGAGCGGATATGAATTGTGCCGGCAGATACGCGCTCACGCCGAACTGGCTGACTTGCCCATCCTGATTTTGTCGGCGCGTTCGCAGGAAGTGGATCGCCAGGCGGGATTGCAAAGCGGGGCAACCGACTATTTGAGCAAACCTGTCATGGCGCAATCCCTGTTGCAGCGGATTGAGGAAATTTTGTCGCGGCGGCCCACAGCCAGCCGGTCGCCAGAGGAAGGTTTTGTCCTCAACTTTTTCAGTCTGCGCGGCGGCGTGGGGCGCACGACGCTGGCGGTCAATGTGGCGGCGGCGTTACAAGCGCAAGGCCGTCGCGCCGTTTGCCTGGTAGAACTTACGCCATCAGGCGGGCAGGCGGCGTTCCATTTGCGCCTGCAAACGACAGCGTCCTGGGCAGAGTTGCCGCCGCTGCCGGACGCTCTGGATTGGATGCAGTTGAGCGCCAACCTGCTGGACCACTCCTCCGGCTTACGCCTGTTGGCGGCGCCAGCCGCGCCGCAACTGTCCACTTTGCCGGCAGCCGAAAGCGTGACGGTCTGGCTGCAACTGCTGCGGCAGGAGATGGATTACGTCGTCGTTGACCTGCCGCCGCTGTGCAGCCCGGCGACGCAGGCGGCGCTGGGCTGTGCGGACATGGTTTTGCACGTGGTGACGCCGGACGTGATTTCTATCCGTCTGGCTCTGGCCGGACAGCAATTTTTACAAACGGCGGCGCCGGAGACAGCCGTTAAGGCTTTTTTGTTGAACCAGATCACGACAGAGACGCTGCTGCCGCCAGAGGTGGTGGAACGAGGGCTGCGGCAGCGGGTTACCTTTCAGGTTGGCTGCGATCCGCAGCAGGCGCGGGCATTGATGCAGGGCGCGCCGCTGGCTTTAAGCAACCCCCAATCCCCGCTGGCGCTGCTGGCGCACCGTCTGGCTGAAGGGATTGGCCAGCGAGCAGCAGGCGCAGCGGTGTAGTTTTTCACCGCAAAGTTTGGGGATTTTCACCGCCAAGACGCGAAGAGCGCGAAGAAAACCCCGGGGTAACACCTCAGCAAACGGCGGCGATCTCTTTAGTTGCATACCGACCCGACAAAACGGGTGAAAAATATCGGCGCTGGGCAATTTTGGGCGCGTATGCGCCCAAAATCGCCCATAAAAATGGGCCTCAGCCCCGCCGTAGGCGGGGCTGACACCCCCCTGACGTAGACGGTTTATGGATTTTCCCGCTCTGGCCCTTTTGGAATTTAGCACTATTGCTGCCGGCATCGTCGCTGGCGACGCTATGGTGAAACACGCGCCTGTGGCTTCTATCCAGACAGGCACGGTACAGCCCGGTCACTATCTGGTATTGGTGACGGGGGATGTGGCGGCGGTGGAGGAAGCGGTAAAGGCCGGACAGGCAGCCGGGCAGGCAGATTTGCGCGACCTGGTGTTTTTGCCAAACGTGCATCCGGCAGTTGTAGACGGCTTGAGTGGGGCGCGGCTGCTTCCCGAAGCGGATGCCTTAGGCATTGTGGAGACGCAAACGGCGGCGGCGGTGATCCGGGCGGCGGATGCCGGCATGAAGAACACGGAAGTAGACCTGGTGCAGCTACGCCTGGCGGATGGGTTAGGCGGCAAAGGGGTGGCTTTCTTCACCGGGTTGGTGGCGGACGTGGAAGCGGCGGTGGCGACGGCGGCCGCGGCGGCGCAGGCGCAGTTGCTGCGCCAGGCAGTTATTTCGCAACTGCATCCCGACATGCGCGCCAACGTTCACGTGGGGCGTTTTGGCGGTCACTTTGATTGGAACGTGAGTTAAGCTGATGCAACTGGCGCGGGTGATAGGTACGGTAGTGGCTACGCAGCAGGTTGAAGGACTTGCCGGCATTAAATTCCTGATCGTCCAACCCCTGGACAAACAACGCCAGCCCACCGGCGACCCGGTGGTGGCGGCGGACGCCACGGCGCAGGCGGGGCCAGACGAACTCGTCTTTATCGTGGGCAGCCGCGAGGCGGCGCAGGCGCTGCCTATTACGTTTGTGCCTGTGGATCATGCGATTGTGGGCATTGTGGATGATGTGGCGTTGGAGGGGGAAGGCGGAAGGTAGAAGGCAGAAGTTAGAAGGAAGAAGGAAGAGGGTTTGGGATGTATATTGGTCGGGTAGCAGGGACGGTGGTGGCGACGATTAAGCATGAGGCTTTTGCCGGGCGGAAGCTGCTGCTGGTGGATCGGTTGGGGCTGGATGGGGAGCCGACCGGGGAGTATGATATTTGCGTGGATGTGGTGCAGGCGGGGGTAGGCGACCGCGTGCTGGTGCTAGATGAGGGGAACGGAGCGCGCCAGATTTTAGAGCGAAAGGTGGCTCCCGTGCGGGCGGTGGTGGTGGGGGTAGTGGATGCGGTGGAGTTGTAGCGCATTCCGCCTTTTCTTATGGCGAAACAGGGGTTTATCTGACTTATTCAGTGATGGAGCTTACTATTTATCCCCTCACATCGGAGCGGCTGCCGGCACTCGAAGACCTGTTCAGCGAGCAGCGGGTGGTGAACTGCTGTTGGTGCATGTATTGGCGCATTGGCAGCGCGTACCGGCGGCAATCGCCGCAGGTGAACAAGGCGGCGTTTTGTGCATTGGTCGAGGCGGGGTCGTCGCCAGGCTTGCTGGCTTTTGATGGGGAGCGGGCTGTGGGCTGGTGCCAGCTTACGCCGCGCCACGTTCTGCCCTGGCTGGAGCGGTCGCGGCAGCTCCAGCGGGTGGATGAGACGCCGGTCTGGTCGCTTTCTTGCTTTTATGTGCGCAAGGGGTATCGTAAACGGGGTGTAACGGGGGCCCTGATTGCCGCCGCCATAGAGGCTGCCAGGCGCGCTGGCGCGCCCGCGTTAGAAGCTTATCCGCTGGACGCGGCGTTGTCGTCGAGTACGTCGTTCACCGGCTACGTGTCCACTTTCCGGCGCGCCGGATTTAAGATTGTGGCCCGGCGCGCTCCCTCGCGCCCCATTATGCGCTACGATTTCGATGCGTTTATGCCGGCATCAACCTGAAGATAGCGAATTCACGAATTTGTTTCATTCTTGACCTGATTCACAGCCAATGATACAATCCTGCGCGTTGCCCTCATCGTCTAGGGGACCAGGACGTAGCCCTTTCAAGGCTAAAACCGGGGTTCGAATCCCCGTGAGGGCATAAAGGCTCTACCAACAACCCGGTAGAGCCTTTTTTGTTACGAGGTGGACTGGGGCACGATAGTATAGATGAAGAGAAGGACAAACTAACAGTTTGTGCTACAGGTCTTCGCGTGCGACTGTTTTCCAAGGATGGGCGGGTTGCCAACCCGCCCTACAAAGAAGGAGCTTTTTATGCGATTGGGTCTGATGTTGGGGTATGCTGCCGGCAAAATTCAACTTCCTCTGGAACTGGTACAAGAAGCTGACCGCCTGGGCGTGTACGCTATCTGGACTGCCGAGGCGTATGGTTCGGATGCCGTTTCGCCGTTGGCCTGGATGGGGGCGCAAACGAAGAACATTAAGTTGGGCACGGCGATCATGCAGATGCCAGGGCGCACGCCCGCCAATGCCGCCATGACGGCGATGACGCTAAACCAGATTTCCGGCGGGCGCTTCCTGATGGGGCTGGGGCTGTCCGGGCCGCAAGTGGTGGAAGGATGGCATGGCGTCAGTTACGCCCGCCCGCTGACGCGCACGCGCGAATACGTGGAGATTGTGCGCCAGATTTTTGCCCGCCAGGAGCGGCTGACTTATGAGGGCAAGATTTACCAGATTCCGTACAACGGGGCGGACGCCACGGGGTTGGGCAAGCCGTTGAAAAGCACGCTGCAAGCCGACCCGGCTATTCCCATCTATCTGGCGGCGATTGGGCCGCAAAATGTGACGCTGGCGGCGGAAATCGCCGATGGCTGGCTGCCCATTTTCTTTTCGCCGCAGAAATATGCGCAGATTTATGAGCCAGCCATCCAGGAAGGGTTTGCCCGCGCTGGCGGGGGCAAGGGGTATGACCGCTTCGATATTGCGCCGATGGTGTCGGTGGTGATTGAAGAGAACATGGAGATCGCCTACAACATGCTGCGCCCCCTGCTGGCGCTGTACATTGGCGGCATGGGGGCTAAGGGTAAGAATTTCTATAATGACCTGGCGGTGCGTTACGGCTTTGAAGAAGCGGCGGTCAAAGTGCAAGAGTTGTATCTCGCCGGGCGGCAGGGGGAAGCGATGATGGCGATTCCGCCAGAGTTGATTGACGAGGTGGCGCTGGTGGGCCCCAGGGCGCGGGTGAAGGAGCGGCTGTCGTTGTGGTTGAACAGCCCGATCACGACGATGAATATGACGGTGTTTAACGTGGAGACGCTGCGGGCCATGGTGGAACTGATAGGGTCATGAGTCGCAAACGGATGGAACTGGCGGATTTGACGCCTTATACGGGCTGCGACGCCGACGCCAGCCTGGGCATGACCCCCCTGGCGGTGGGTTGGCTGCGCGGCGGGGCGGCGTTTGAGACAGGAGAAGCGCCGGCTTCTTTTCTGGCGAAGCTGCTCCCCTTTTGCCAGCCAGGGCATACGGTGTGCCTTACGCCTGCTGCCCGGTCTTGCCCATTGTGCCGGCAGCTTATCCCCCCCTACGGTCAGGCAGAGATTCGGGTCATTGGCGAGTTGGACATCTACGCCGCTCCTGACCTGATTTACCATTACGTCAGCGCGCACGATTATTTGCCGCCGCCAGAATTTGTGGAAGCGGTATTGAACGGCCCCGGCCCGCATACCGCCGAACACCGCGCCCTGCGCCGTGCATTGCAGTAGGGGCGTATGCCATACGCCCCTACTGCCAATCGCGCGAGGGGTGCAGGCGTGTTACAATGGGGGGTATGAGTATGGTTCCCCTGGAGCAAATCGAGATAGATGATGCGCAGTGGCGGCAAAACCACCAGCGCGTGGACGTCGCCGGGCGGGAGGCGGCTTTTGCGGCCCTGATTGCGGAGTTGGGGCAGGCGCAGCCGTTGACGGGCAAGGCGTACCGCCGCGTGATGGGGCGGTATGCGCGGCAGGGGTTGCCCTGGATGTCTAAAGATCAGGTACTGCAAGTTTACCGTGAGTTGTGCCAGGCGGGTTGGATGCCGGCAGACCCTGCCCTGATCACCCATTTGCAAATGAAACCCACGCGCACCCAGGCAGGCGTGACCACCGTCACCGTCCTGACCAAACCTTACCCCTGCCCCGGCCAATGTATCTTTTGCCCCACCGACGTGCGTATGCCCAAGAGCTATTTGCACGACGAGCCGGGGGCGCGGCGGGCGGAGCGGCACGCCTTTGACCCGTATGAGCAAACGGCGGCGCGGCTGGCGGCGCTGCAAAACATCGGCCACCCCACGCAAAAAATCGAACTGCTGATTTTGGGCGGCACCTGGTCCAGCTACCGCCGCGACTATCAAGAGTGGTTTGTGCAGCGCTGCCTGGACGCGCTGAACGGGGAACCCTCGACTACGCTGGCGCAGGCGCAAAACTTGAACGCGCGCAGCCGCTGCCGCAACGTGGGGCTGGTGGTAGAAACCCGCCCCGATCACATTGATGCCGACGAACTGCGCTGGTTTCGCTACCTGGGCGTGACCAAAGTGCAAATTGGCATCCAAAGCCTGGACGACCACATTCTGGCCCTGAACCAGCGCGGGCACGACGTGGAAACGACGCGCCGGGCGATTCGCCTGCTGCGGCTGGCAGGCTACAAGATTCACGCCCACTGGATGCCTAACCTGCTGGGGGCCACGCCAGATGGCGACATTGCCGACTTTGCCCGCCTGTGGGACGATCCGGCTATTCGCCCCGATGAACTGAAAATCTATCCCTGTATGCTGCTGGAGAATGCGGATTTATACGCTTACTGGCAGCGCGGAGAATACCAGCCCTATACCGAAGCGGAAGCGCTGCGGGTGTTGGTGGCCTGTAAGCGGCAGGTTCCATCGTGGGTGCGCATCAACCGCGTGGTGCGCGACATCCCCACCACCAACGTGGTGGCGGGCATGAAGAAAGCCAATTTGCGGCAGATGGCGCAGCAGCAGATGGCGCAAATGGGCCAGCCGTGCCGCTGTATTCGCTGCCGCGAGATCCGGCGGGAGCGGGTGACGGCGGCGGAGTTAAGCCTGCGCCAGACGCAGTACCAGACGGACGCCACCACGGAGTATTTCCTCAGCTTTGAACGCGCCGACGGGCGTATTGCCGGCTTTCTGCGGCTGTCGCTGCCACAGGCGGGGGCGGCGCTGCCGCTGCCCGAACTGGCCGGGCACGCCATGATCCGCGAAGTACACGTCTACGGGCCCGCGCTGACGTTGGGGGAGTCCAGCCAGGGGGAGGCGCAGCATATGGGACTGGGGCGGGCATTGGTGCAAGCGGCGCGGCGGCTGGCGCAGGCGCATGGTTACCAGCGGCTGGCGGTGATTAGCGCCATTGGCACGCGCCGTTATTACCAGCGGTTGGGGTTTGCCCTGGATGGCTTGTATATGACGACGGCGTTGTGTGGGCGAGCGGCATGAAGATTTTTACCACAGCGGAAATGGCGGCGGCGGAGCAGGCCGCCGTGGCGGCGGGGGGGTCTATTGCGCAGTTGATGGAAAATGCCGGCAAAGCTGTGGCTGCAGCCATCCAGGCGCGGCAAAACGTGAGCGGGCGGCGGGTTACCGTCCTGGTGGGACCAGGGAATAACGGCGGCGATGGTCTGGTGGCGGCGCGCTACCTGGCGCAGGCGGGGGCCGATGTGGTCTGTTACCTGAGCCGCGCGCGGCAGACGGAGATAGACGCCAACTACGCCCAACTGGTGGCGATGGGCGTGCTGGCGCTGACGGCGGAGTTAGATCAACGATACCGCGTGCTGCGCCACCGGCTGAACATTACGGACATTGTGGTGGATGCTTTGCTGGGCACGGGCGTCGCCCGCCCTATTGGCGGCGACCTGGCGCGCCTGCTACGGCAGGTACAGGCAGGCATGAGCGAACGAAGGCAAATTCTGGCAGCGGAAAATGCGCCGCAACTATTGTCCATTACAGACATCTCGCCAGCGCCGCCGCGTCCGTTCATCGTGGCAGTGGATTGCCCCAGCGGTTTGAACTGCGACAGCGGCGCGCTAGATCCGCTGGCGCTGGCGGCAGACCTGACGGTGACGTTTGCGGGCCCCAAGCGGGGGCATTTTCTTTTTCCGGGGGCGGCGGCGTGCGGTGAACTGGTCACGGCGGACATTGGCATTGCGCCTGATTTGCCCGCCGTGCAGGGCATTCAACTGGAATTGATGACGGCGGCGCAGGCGCGCGCCTGGCTGCCGCCGCGCCCGATTGACGGGCACAAGGGGCATTTTGGCAAGGCGATAATTTACGCCGGACAGGCGCAATATTGGGGCGCGCCCGTCCTGGCGGCGTTGGGGGCGCTACGCAGTGGCGTGGGGCTGGCGACGTTGGGCGTGCCGCAGGCGATTCGGGCTACGGTTGCCGCGCAATTGCCAGAGGCCACGTATCTGCTGCTGCCAGATGAGAACACGTTGGGCCCGGCAGCGGCGCGCTTTCTGCCGGCAGAAGAGATGCGGGAGGGACGCACGGCGCTGTTGTTGGGGCCGGGTCTGGGGGCGGCGGGGGATTTTGTGACCGAACTGCTGGCGCGGGCGCCGCTGCCACCGTTGGTAGTGGACGCCGATGGCTTGAACGCCCTGGCGCGGCTGCCGCAGTGGTGGCAGCGCCTGCCGGCAAACAGCGTGTTAACGCCCCATCCGGGGGAGTTGGCGCGGCTGCTGGGGGTGTCGCTGGCGGCGCTCAGAGAGCAGGATCGGCTGGCGGTGACGCAAGAGGCTGCCGCCCGCTGGCAGCAAGTGGTGGTGCATAAGGGAGCGTATACGGTGGTCGCTGGCCCAGATGGGCAGACGATGGTGCTGCCTTTTGCGCATGGGGCGTTGTCGGTGGGAGGGAGTGGGGATGTGCTTGCCGGCATTATCGTCTCCCTCTTAGCCCAAAATTTGCCGCCTTTTGCCGCCGCCTGCCTGGGCGGTTACTTGCATGGCGCGGCGGGCTTACTGGCGGCGCAGGCGCAAGGGCCGGCGGGTTTGCTGGCGCGGGAGATTGCCCACCACCTGCCGCGCGCGTTGGCAGGCCTGACTGCATAGCTGTCGCCAAAGTGGACGCCCGTTCCACTTTGCGCGATATTGTGAAAAAGTTTGCATACTTCTTTAGCCTGTTTATAATGAAGTGTGCAGTATAATGCCAAAGCATTTCAAGTTTGTCTCCGCGTTTCAATGCCCCGTTCAGCTCCCCAGCTAAATTGCAGTCGAAGCGCACCCAATTCATCACATGGAGGAAGATGTGAGAAAAGTATTGTTTGTTTTGTTGGCGGCACTCACGCTAGTTGTCCCCAGCGCGTTTGCTCAAGAAAACGGAACGACGGACTATGACGCTGTCGTCACCCTTACGCCGGATTTGCCCAGCGGCCAGTTGGTGGGCACACGCATTAACTGGACCATTTCGGTTGATAACGCCGATCCGCATCTCTACCGCCTGGCTGCCGGGCGTCAGGGAGAGCCGCTGCGCGTTATCTACGATTACACGCCAGATAATGTGTTGGAATGGGCCACGTTGGACGATGGATTGTACATCGTTCAAGGTTCGGCTAAGAATCAGAATACCGGACAGGTGACCACCGTGGCTCAGGTTTTCCTAATCACGCCGCGCGCGCCGCTGACCCCTGTCGTATCGTTCACCCCGAATGCCCTGGTGGCTATGTACAGCGCACCCAAGTGCCCGGCCGGGTATACCATGCGCGTGGCTTTCATTGAGTTCCAGACGACCCGTCCTTCCGCCACCAGCCACAAGGTGTGCGATGGCGCGCACACCATGAACTTCTACGTGGGCGGTATGCGCCAGGGCGCTCTCTACTTCATGGTGCATCAGATCTTCAACCAGCAGGGTACCCCCATCTCTACGGGCCCGGTGAAATATTTCATAGCGGGCACGGTGCCACTGCCCATCCCCTTTACGGGGCCTGAAATCACCCCTGGCGTGGAAACTAGCAAGGTGGACCGATTCATTTTGATGTCACCTATTCAGGGAACAGAAGAGTATCCGCAGTATCCCCGCGCTCATGATCTGACGGGCCGCATCGTGTGGTATTATGATCGGGACATGGACGTGAACCCCAGCCTGTACCGGCCCGTTGCTGGCGGTACCTTCCTGCTGGCGGTGGGGCGCGGCGAGTTGGAGGGCCAGATTGTGCGCGAAATTGACCTGGCAGGCAACGTCGTGCGCGAAACCACCGTGGAAAGCATCAACGATCAATTGGAGGCCCTGGGCTACACCGATCCCCTTACCTCTTTCCATCACGAAGCGCGTAAACTGCCCAACGGCCATTATGCAGTTATCGGTTCCGTAGAACGGATTATGGTAGACGTGCAGGGTCCGGGGCCAGTTGACGTGTTGGCTGACTACATTGTCGTCCTGGACCAGGATTTCCAGCTTGTGTGGGCCTGGAGCGGGTTTGATCATCTCGATCCTTACCGCATAGCCATTATGGGCGAGACGTGCGTCCACCAGGGGCCCGGCTGCCCGCCCATTTTCCTGGCGGAAATCGCCAACGACTGGATGCACTCTAACGCCATTGCCCCCACGCCGGATGGCGACTTGATTCTGTCCATGCGTCATCAGGACTGGGTGATAAAGGTCAACTATGATAACGGCGCCGGCGATGGCAGCGTTGTGTGGCGTTTGGGGCCCGATGGCGACTTCGCTCTGAACGATATCGACCCGTACCCCTGGTTCACGCACCAGCATGATCCGAACTTCGTCAGCCCTAACCAGCTCACCATCTATGACAACGGCAACACCCGTTGCGTGCAAAACCCGGAACTGTGCTACAGCCGTGGTCAGGTGTACCAGTTGGATGAAAACACGATGACGGCGTCGCTGGTAGTAAATGCCAACTTGGGCCTGTATGCCTTCGCCGTAGGCAGCGCGCAGATAGTATCGAATGGCAACT
>CAYQYJ010000090.1:0-1544 GCA_964421605.1 uncultured Ardenticatenaceae bacterium
CGGAACAAACTGGTGCGCGTGGTGGCGGAACCGGATCGCGGCGTGATTTACGACCGAAATGGGGCGGCGCTGGCGGCCAATGGGGCCGATTACCAAATCAGCGTGGCGCCCAACCTGGTGACGGATGCAGGCGAAGTGGCGACATCGCTGGCGCCCATTTTGCAGGAACGGCGGCAAAGCATTCTGGCGGTGCTGGAGTCGGAAGAGCCATACGCGCTGCTGTCGGGGCGGGTGTCTTCAGAGGTAGCGGAGGCAGTGCGCGTGTTCGATTATGATGGCATTCAGATTGACCCACTGCCGCGACGGATATACCCACAAGACAATTTGCTAAGTCACGTGTTGGGTTACGTGGATTTTGAAGGGTCTGGCGGTTCGGGGTTGGAAGGTTATTACCAGCGAGAACTGGCCGGGGAGGCGGCCAGCGCCACGGTGAATGTTTCGCCGCTAACGTACCAGCCGAACGTGATTGCGCGGGAAGGGGCAGACCTGGTCTTGACCATTGACCGCACGGTGCAATTTGTGGTGGAAAAGACGCTGGCGGAGGCATTGATTGAGCACCAGGCGCAGTCGGGCACGATTATTGTGATGGATCCGCGCACCGGGGCTATCCTGGCGATGGCCAGCAAGCCTGATTTTACGCCGTACAGTTTTTACGATGCGGACGAAGGTTTGCTGTTAAATCCCGCCGTCAGCCAGCAATATGAGCCGGGTTCGGTGATGAAGTTGATCACGATGGCGGCGGCGTTGGATTCGGGCACGGTGACGCCGCAGAGTACGTATTATGATTCGGGCACAATCGAATTGGGCGGCAGTCTGATGCACAACTGGGACCGCAGCGCGCCAGGTCTGACGGATATGACGACGCTGCTGTCGCGTTCGCTAAATGTGGGGGCGGCGACGTTGGCTTCGTGGATGGGCCCGGACGTGTATTACCATTATATGGAGAAGTTTAATTTCGGGCGGCGCACGGGGATTGATTTGATGGCGGAAGCGATTGGCATTATGCCATTGCCGGGGGATGCCAACTGGACTGAAGCCAGCCTGGGCACTAACGCTTTTGGGCAGGGGTTGGCGGTGACGCCGCTGCAAATGATTGTGGCGGCTTCGGCGCTGGCGAATGAGGGGCGATTGATGGAGCCGTATATTGTGCAGGAGATTCACAGGCAGGGGCAGGTGCTGCGGCACGAGCCGACGGTGTTGAGCCAGGCGGTGAGTAAGGAAACGGCGCAGCAGTTGACGGCAATGGCGGTGACGGCGGTTAATTTTGAGGTTTATGAGGCGCAGGTGCCGGGGTATACGATTGCCGGCAAGACAGGTACGGCGCAAATTGCGGAGGGCGGCGTGTATTTGCCTTATGATGTGATTGGGTCGTTTATTGGCTGGTTGCCGGCAGACGCGCCGGAGATTATTGTGCTGGTGAAGTTGGATAGGCCGCAGATTAACCCGTGGGGGTCGCAGACGGCGGCGCCAACGTTTGCGAAGCTGGCGCAGGAGTTGGTGGTGTTGTTGGATATTCCGCCGGATCAGGTGCGGCTGCAAGGTGA
>CAYQYJ010000090.1:1644-10993 GCA_964421605.1 uncultured Ardenticatenaceae bacterium
GGCGATTGTAGAAGAGGCGGCGTGGTGAGGTGATGTTAACGTTGGGTCACGTTTTTGCGGCTTTTACGGGGTATGAACCGACGGACCAGGAGAGGGCGCTGGGGCCGGTAGTGATTGACAGCCGGCAGGCGGTTCAGGACAGCCTGTTTGTGGCGTTTGTGGGCGAAAACGTGGACGGGCATGATTTTGTGGAGGATGCGTTCCGGCGCGGCGCGGCGGCGGCGTTGGTCGAGCGTCCGGTGGCAGGTCTTTACCAGAGTGTAAACTTGAGAGAATGGCAGGGCGGGGAACTGCCGGCAACGCCGATTTGTTTGCTGGTGGAAAACACCCTGACCGCCTTGCAGCAGTTAGCGGCGTATTGGCGGCAGCGACATAACCCCACCGTCATCGGCATTACCGGCAGCGTGGGTAAATCGTCCACCAAGGAACTGACGGCAGCAGTGCTGTCGCAGCGGTATCGCACCTTAAAATCGGAAGGAAATTACAACAATGAAATTGGTCTGCCGCTGACGCTGCTGCAATTGCAGCCGGAACATGCGTGTGCCGTGCTAGAAATGGGCATGTATGCTCAAGGGGAGATTGCCGCATTGTGCCGTCTGGCAGCGCCGCAGATTGGCGTGGTGACCAACGTGGGGCCAGTGCATTTGCAGCGTTTGGGCAGCCTGGAGGCAATTGTGGCTGCCAAGCAAGAGTTGGTGGAGGCGCTGCCAGCCAGCGGCGTGGCTATCCTGAATCGGGATGAACCGCTGGTGATGGGCATGGCGGCGCACACGGCGGCGCAGGTGTTAACGTACGGCGTGGATAATGGCGCGCCAGCCGAGGCTGATTTTTGGGCAGACAGGATTGATTCGATGGGGCTGGATGGTATCCGATTCTGGCTGCACCACGAGGGAACAGCACTGCACGTTCACGTACCGCTGTTGGGCCGGCACAGCGTACATACGGCGCTGCGAGCAGCGGCAGTAGGGCACGTGTGTGGCTTGCGGTGGGACGAGATTGTGAGCGGGTTGCAAGACCAGCGCGCCCAACTGCGGCTGGTGGCGGTGGACGGGCCGGGCGGCTCGCTGCTGATTGACGACACGTATAACTCCAGCCCGGAATCAGCTATTGCCGCTTTGAATTTACTGGCGGACCTGGATGGGCGACGAATTGCGGTGATGGGAGATATGTTGGAGTTGGGCGCAGCCACAGAGCAGGCGCACCGCCTGGTAGGACGGCGGGCAATGGATGTGGCTGACATTTTGATTACTGTAGGGCCGTTGGGGCGGCTTATGGGCGAAGAGGCGCTGGCGCAGGGCATGTCCCCAACACGGCTGCACATGGTAGCGGATGCCGCCGCCGCCACCGCCCTGCTACAAAGCATCATTGAACCCTACGATGTAACCCTGGTCAAAGGTTCGCGCGGCGTGCGCCTGGACCAGCTAGTGACCGCGTTAAGCCGGTCATAGAGCGTATTATGGCTTTTGCGCTGACCATTGGCGGCGTCACCTTCTTATTAGCTGTGATTTGGGGCAGCCCGCTGATCGAGGGGATGCGGCGGCTGCGGCTGGGCAAACAGATTCGGATTGAAGGGCCGCAGTCCCACATGAAGAAGATGGGCACGCCGGCTATGGGCGGCATTTTGATTGTGGGCTGGACGGTGATTATCAGTGTGGTGGTGAATATTGTGCAGTTAGTCAAACTGCAAGAAATCGCCGAGAGCGTCATCATTCCGTTGGGCGTGATGGCGGCGTATTCTATTTTGGGCGGTATTGACGATTACCAGGGATTACGGCAGCGACCCGGTGTGGGCATGTTAGCCCGATACAAAATCTGGTATCAGGCAGTGATCGCGGGCGCGGCGGCTATTTTGTTGTACCTGCTAAACGGGCAGCGGGGTTTTGTGGCTATACCAACCGTGCCCGTCTTGTTGGATATTGGACTGTGGTACATCCCGTTGGCGACTTTTATCGTGACGGGTACGGCTAACGCGGTGAATTTAACGGATGGGTTAGATGGGCTGGCGGGCATCATTGCGGCAACGGCTTTTGCCATTTACGGCGTTATCGCCTTTATGCAGGACCAACAATTTCTGGTGACTTATTGTTTTGTGGTGGTTGGAGCCTGCTTTGCCTTTCTATGGTACAACGCTCACCCGGCGCAAATGTTTATGGGGGATGTGGCGTCGCAGGCGCTGGGCGGCGCATTAGCTGTGGTAGCTTTGATGACCAACCAGTGGCTTATTTTGCCCGTGGTGGCGTTTGTGCCCGTGGCGACGACGATTTCAACGATGTTACAGGTGGCTTCGGCGGTGTTGAGCCGCCGTTTCCTGGGGCGGGATATTCGCCCTTTTAAGATGTCACCGCTGCACAATCATTTTGTGGTGATTGGCTGGAGCGAAACGCAAATTGTGCAGCGGTGGTGGCTCATCGGTATGCTGTCGGGCATGGTCGGCCTGGCGCTGGCATTGATTTGAGGTTCAGTGGGGGCGTATGCAATACGCCCATACGGCTGGACCTGCTGGAATCGAGCAGCAGTATGGACACTTTGACTGGCAAACACCTCCTCATCCTCGGTCTGGCGCGGCAGGGTATGGCTCTGGCGCGTTTCGCCGTGTCGGTGGGGGCAAAGGTAACGGTGTCTGACTTGCGCCTGGCGGAAGCGTTGCAAGCAAACTTGTCAGAGCTGGCCGACTGCCCGATAGCGTACGTTTTGGGTGAACACCCGCTGTCCCTGTTGGATGGGGTGGACGTGTTGGCGGTGAGCGGCAGCGTGCCGGCAGATGCGCCCATTGTGCAGGCGGCAGCAGCGCGGGGAATTGTGGTGACGAATGATTCGCAGCTTTTTGCGGAACGGAATCCGGCGCGGCGCACCATTGGCATTACAGGCAGCGCAGGTAAAACGACGACGACGACCCTGACGGGTCTCATCTGCCAGGCCAGCGGCGCGCCAACCTGGGTAGGGGGCAATATTGGACAGCCCCTGATCAGCCACCTGGGACAGATTCAGGCTGAGGATATTGTGGTGCAGGAGTTATCCAGCTTCCAGTTGGAGTGGTGGCGATGCAGCCCACCGGCGGCGGCGGTGTTGAATATCACGCCGAACCATCTGGACCGGCACCAAACTATGGCGGCGTACAGCCAGGCCAAAGCGAACATCTTACGTTATCAAAACGGCAGCGATGTGGCGGTGCTGTGCGCGGATGATGCGGGGGCTATGGCGCTGGCGCCGCTGGCGGCCGGGCGGCTGCGGCTGTTCAGCCAGCAGCAGCCGGTGGCGGATGGGGCGTTTGTGCGGGACGGGCAGTTATGGCTGCGCAATGGGGAGACAGAAACGGCTGTCTGCCAGCGCAGCGACATCCGGCTGCGCGGCGCGCACAACGTCTGGAACGTGCTGGCAGCCATCACGCTGGCGGATACGGTGGGCGCGCCCGTGGCGGCAATGCGCCAGGCTATTGTCAGCTTTAGCGGCGTGGCGCACCGGCTAGAGAGCGTGCGCACGGTGAACGGTGTGTTGTATGTCAATGATTCGATTGCCACCGCGCCAGAGCGGGCATTAGCAGCGATGGGCGCTTTCAGCGAGCCGCTGATTTTGCTGGCGGGGGGAAAAGATAAGGAAATGGTGTGGGAGGCGTGGGCACAGCAGGTGCAGCGGCGGGCAAAGGCGGTGGTGTTGTTTGGCACGCTGGCGAAGGCGCTGGCCGGGCGACTGGCGACAGCGGGGGGGAATGGGCAGGCGGCGCCAATAGTGGCGCAGTGTGAGACGCTGGCGGAGGCGGTGCAGACGGCAGCGAAGCTGGCGCAGCCGGGGGACGTGGTACTGCTGGCGCCGGGCGGTACAAGTTATGACGCTTTTGTGGATTTTGCGGATCGCGGAGAACAGTTTCGACGGTTGGTTTATGGGTTGTAGTTTTGTTGCAGACCTGGAACAGCCGAGGCGGTAGGGATTCTTCGCTCCGAAAACTTCGCTCAGAATGACAATTTCAAGAGGGTTTTGTAGTTTCTAGCAGGACATAACGGTATGGCAGCGATTAATTTTGTGGGCAAAAAGAGTAATCGGGTTGGGTCGCATTTGCGGCTGAAGTTTGATTACTGGCTGGCGCTGTCGGTGGCAGGCTTGCTGGTCATTGGCATGTTGATGATCTACAGCACGACGTTTGATTATGGCGTGCTGCTGCAGGATGGGGACGCAACGTATTATTTTCGGCGGCAACTGCTGGCGTTGGCGATTGGCCTGGTAGCTGTGTTGGTGATTATGCAGTTTGATTACCATTTGCTGCGCCAATTCAGCGTGATCATGCTGGCGGGCACGCTGCTTTTGTTGTTGATAACGCTGTTCCTGGGAGACACTATTTTTGGGGCGCGGCGCGGTCTGTCGGGAGGATCGTATCAGCCGTCGGAAGTAGCCAAGCTGGTGACCATTTTGTATATTGCCCACTGGCTGTCTAGCAAGGGGGATCGGATTAAGGATTTGACTTATGGTCTGGTGCCATTTTCGGTGATCACGGGGGTGGTGTGCGCCTTCATTGTGCAGCAGCCAGACCTGAGCACAGCGACTTTAATTGCCTTGATCAGCTACTCGTTATTTTTTGTGGCGGGGGCGGATTGGCGACAGTTGGGGATTGCCGGCATTATCGGCGTAGTCGTCTTTATCATTCTGATGCTCAGCCTGCCCCATGCGCGTGGGCGCGTAGACGCCTACACCACAGCGCTGCGCGACCCATCACAGGCAAGCTGGCACGTGCAGCAGTCGTTGATTGCCCTGGCAAATGGCGGCTGGCTAGGCGTGGGTTTGGGGGAAAGCACGCAGAAGTTTGGGCTTTTGCCGGCAGCGCATACCGACAGCGTCTTTGCTGTGTTGGGTGAAGAATTGGGACTGGGCGGATCGCTGCTGGTCATTGGTCTGTTGGGCATCCTGGTGGGACGGGGCTTCCGCGCGGCGCGCAAGGCGCGGGACAGTTATGGCTTCTTGTTGGCGCTAGGTATTACCTGCTGGATCGCTTTCCAATCTTTGATCAATATCGCCGTGATCACGGCGGTGGTGCCGTTCACCGGACTGCCGCTGCCATTTCTAAGCTACGGCGGGTCTTCAATGGCTATCTCTTTGATAGGCATGGGTATTTTGCTGAATATTTCGCGCGATGCGGCTCTTAGCACGCGGGTACAGGGACCGCGCCCACGCACACCACAAGCGGGAGGGAGCGGGTGAGGTTGATGATTTGCGGCGGCGGCACCGGCGGGCACATTTATCCGGCGCTATCTGTGGCGACAGCGTTGGCAGCCAGCACACCCAACCTGGAGGTGTTGTGGGTGGGCACACGCGGGCAAACGGAAGAGCGGCTGGTGCCGCAAGCCGGCATTCGCCTGGAGACGATTCAGGGCGGCCCGATAGTGGGCGTGCCGCTGGCGACGCGGTTGCGCAATGGGGCGCGGCTGCTGTGGAGTCTGGGCAGCGCCTGGCGACTGCTGCGCCGCTTTCAACCGCAGGTTTTGTTTATGACGGGCGGTTATGTGAACGTGCCCGTGGCGCTGGCGGCGCGGATTCAGCGCACGCCGGCAGCTATTTATCTGCCGGACATTGAACCAGGGTCGGCGATCAAGTTTCTGAGCCGGTTCGCGGCGAAGGTGGCGTGCAGCAGCGCGGATTCAAACGTTTATTTTGATGCCGGCAAAGCGATCGCGACAGGTTATCCGGTGCGGGCGGAAGTGCGGGCGGCGGCGCAAATGGAAAAAGCAGCGGCGTTAGCCCGATTTGATTTGCAGCCGGGACGGTTGACGCTGTTTGTGTTTGGCGGCAGCCGCGGCGCGCGCTCTATTAACCGGGCGTTAATGGCTATTTTGCCCACCTTACTGGTGGAATATCAGGTGATTCACATCAGCGGCGAGTTGACCTGGTCGGAAACAGCACAGAATGCGGCGCAACTGCCGGCAAACCTGCGCGCCTACTACCGCCCTTACGCCTATCTGGATGAGGAAATGGGGCCGGCTTACCGGGCGGCAGACCTGGTGGTGGCGCGGGCGGGCGCCAGCATGTTGGGCGAGTGCCCGGCGTTTGGGCTGCCGGCTATCCTGGTGCCGTACCCTTATGCCTGGCGCTACCAGAAGGTCAACGCGGATTATCTGGCGGCGCGCGGCGCAGCAATCCGGCTGGATGATGAGCGGATGACGGCTGAACTGCTGCCCTCGATTCAGGCAATTCTGGGCGACGCGGCGCGGCGCACGGCTATGGCGGCAGCAGCGGCGGCGCTGGATCAACCGCAGGCGGCGCAGAAGATCGCCCAACTGCTGACGCAGTTGGTGGAGACGTGAGAGATGATTAGCCTGCAAGCAATTTTCTGGATCATGACGGGATTTTTCGCGCTGATTGGCTTTTTGCGCGGCTGGACCAAAGAGGTAATCGCGGCTTCGGGGCTGGTACTGTCTCTGTTTGCTGTGAACCAGTTTGGGGTCATCATTGTCGGTCTATTATCCAACGCGCCTACTGATCCGACCCTACAAACCGATCCTTATGCACCGCTGAAGCAGCAGTTCTACGTGCTGGCGATACTCCATTTAATCATTGCTTTCTTCAGCTACCAGGGACCAACCCTGGCGGGACAGTTCACAGGCGGGCGGTTGACAGCGCGGCTGCGGGCCACGTTGCAAGAGAAGCTGCTGGGAGCAATCGTGGGCGGCTTTAATGGTTATGTGATTGTAGGTACGCTGTGGTGTTTTCTGGAATATCGCATCGTTTCTGCCGGCAATTACGAACGGCTGGCGCAAAACGTGCCGTATGCCTTTGATGCCGCCATCCTTGTTCGCCCGAACTATGAAGCGGTGACTTCGCTGGTGGAAAGACTGCCCCTACCCTTGCTGGCGCCTTATCTGCCTATTTTGATTGTGTTGGTTTTTCTGTTTGTGATTGTGGTGATGATCTAGGATATATGACCGACCGTCGTTTACAGGCAGCGGGCAAGATGCCCGCGCTACGGAAAATTGTCATGCCTCAGCCAATGCCAGACTCTTTTACGCTAACCCCAGGGATGAAGGTGCACATTGTGGGCATTGGGGGCAGCGGCATGTCGGCTATTGCCCAGGTACTGCTGGGGCAGGGATATGCGGTGTCCGGATCGGACAGGCAGGCGAATACGCTGACAGAGGGGCTGCAAATGGCGGGGGCAACAGTGTTTGTGGGGCACGCGGCAGAGCAGGCGGCGGGCGTGGACGTGGTGGTGATTTCGTCCGCTGTGCCGGCAAGTAACGTGGAAGTGATGGCGGCGCGGGCAGCGGGCATTCCCGTTTTGAAGCGGGCAGAGTTCTTGCCCGCGCTGACGGCGGGGTATACGTGTATTGCCGTGGCGGGTACGCATGGGAAGACGACGACGGCGGCGTTGATCAGTCATTTGCTGATTGCCGCGGGGCGGGACCCCAGCGTGATTGTGGGGGGAGCGCTGCCGGCATTGGGCGGAAACGGGCGCGCCGGGCGCAGCCGTCTCTTTGTGATTGAGGCGGATGAGTATGATTATATGTTCTTGGGGCTGCGCCCCACGATAGCAGTAATCACCAACGTGGAGCATGACCATCCCGACATGTTCCCCACGCCGGAGGCTTACCGGGAGGCGTTCGCCCGTTTTCTGCGGCTGCTGCCGGCAGATGGGCAGCTTATTCTGTGTGTAGAAGATGCCGGGGCGCGGGCGCTGCTGGCAGAAGCGGCAGGGGCGACAGTGACCACATATGGTCTGAACCAGGCGGCGGATGTGCGGGCGCTGGACGCGCGACCTAACCAACTGGGCGGGTCAGATTTTCTGGTGCAGGCGGGGGCGGAAACGTTGGGGATTGCGCGGCTGCGGCTGCCTGGGGCCCATAACGTGTTAAATGCGCTGGCGGCGATTATGGCGACGCAGGCGGTGGGGGTGACGTTTGGGGAGATAATGCCGGCATTAGCCAGCTTCACGGGCGTGGCGCGCCGCTTCCAGATCGTGGGGGAAGCCAATGGGGTGACTGTCGTTGATGACTATGCGCACCACCCCACAGAAATACGGGTAAATCTGGCGGCGGCGCGGCAGCGGTTCCTGGGGCGGCGCATCTGGGCGGTGTGGCAGCCGCACACGTACAGCCGGACGCGGCTGCTGCAGGCGGAATTTGCCGGCAGTTTTCAAGATGCGGATTGCGTGATTGCCCTGGATATTTACCGCAGCCGCGAGGTGGACACATTGGGCATAACGACGGAGAAGGTGCTGGCGCAAATGGCCCACCCTGATGCGCGCTTTATCCCCACGCGCGAAGAGGCGGCGGCTTATCTGGCGGCGCACGTGCAGCCGGGGGACGTGGTGTTGACGTTGGGCGCAGGGGATGGGAATGTGGTGGGTGAATGGTTGTTAGATAAGTTGAGCGAGCGGGCAGGATGCCTGGACCACGGAGATGGCGGCAAAGAATGAATTTACAAACGTCGCTTATGGATGCAATTTTGACTCATTTTCGGGACACGTTTGGCGAGCAGTTTCAGGTTAACGCGCCCATGTCGCGCTATACAACGGCGCGGATTGGCGGGCCGGCGGAGATGTTTGTGACGGCAACGACGGCGCAGGAATTGCAGCAGGCGGCGGAGATGGCGTACAACTCGCGCATTCCGTATTTTATTTTGGGCGGGGGATCGAATGTGTTGGTGGCGGATGCCGGCATTTCGGGCCTGGTCATCTTCAACCGCGCCCGGCAGATGCGCTTCCGCCACACAGGAGCGCACGTCGTCTGCACCGTTGAATCCGGCATGAACCTCTCTTCGCTGGCGCGGCAGTGCATTGCCAAAGGCTTGGGCGGCCTGGAGTGGGCCATCAGTGTGCCTGGAACGGTAGGCGGGGCGGTGGTGGGCAACTCCGGGGCGCATGGCAGCGACATGGCCAGCAACGTGCGCACGGTGACGTTGTGGAAGCCCGGCGTGGGCATTCGCACCTACAGCCGGGAAGAGATGGCGTATGGCTACCGCACCAGCGTGCTGAAGCAGGAGCAAGGTACGGATCGGTCGCGGCGGGTGGCGCTGTCGGTGGAACTGGAACTCAAGCCGGAACCGGTGGACGTGCTGGCGGCGCGGGCGGATGGGTTTGTAGCATATCGCAAGGAAACGCAACCAGGCGGAGCCAGCTGCGGCTCCATGTTTAAGAATCCAGAGCATTTTTATGCGGGTTATTTGATTGACGCCGCTGGTCTAAAAGGGTTCAGGCGCGGAGACGCGCATATTTCGGAGAAGCACGCCAATTTCTTCATTAACGATGGCGAAGCAACGGCGGAAGACGTGCGCAGCTTGATTGCCGAGGCGTGGAATGTGGTGCGGGAGAAGTTTGGCGTAGAGATGGAGTTGGAAGTGGAACTGGTGGGTAACTGGCAGTTTGAGTGAA
>CAYQYJ010000091.1:0-3046 GCA_964421605.1 uncultured Ardenticatenaceae bacterium
CTGATAACGGTTTCGCCCCAGGGATCAATGATGGCGGAGTGACCGAAGAAGCGGGTATCTTTGGAGACGCCAACGCGGTTGCAGGCGACGATGAACATCTGGTTTTCAATAGCGCGGGCGCGCAGCAGCGTCTGCCAGTGGGAAAGGCGGGGGTGGGGCCATTCTGCCGGCACAAAAACAAGTTTTGCCCCAGCCAGGGCGTAGGCGCGAAACAGTTCTGGGAAGCGCAAATCGTAGCAGATGGTCAATCCGGCTAATCCCCAAGGCGTCTGTGCCAGGGTTAACCCACTGCCGGCTGTCAAAAACTGCTCCTCTTGCATCAGGCGAAAAAGGTGAATCTTGCTGTACACGCCTGCCGCTTCCCCATCGGGCGTGAACCAGACGGCGGTGTTGCCGTAGCCGCCGGTGGGGAGCTGCGAGAGGCAAGAGCCCAAAATGTGCAGACGGTATTGCTGTGCCAGGGCGGCTGTTTGGGCGAAAATGCCGGCATTCACAGGCGCCGCGTGCCGTTCCGCATTCTCCAGATCGTATCCGGTAGACCACAGTTCAGGGAAGACGACCACATCCGAACCTCGCTGCGCTGCCTCTGCCGTCAACGCCGCCATCGTCGCCAGATTTTGCGCGGGTTCGCCCAGCCGCACGTCCATTTGTCCTAATGAGATGGTTAGCTGCATCTGCTGCCTCCGATTGACATTACCTGACACTCAGGGATAATTTGACTAATTATAGCCGCCGCCAGGTGGGATGGATAGAGAGCGGCGGCGCAGCCGCAGAGAGGAATCGTCATGTCCCGCATAGCTCACCGCGTTACCTATTTTAGCACCACTATCTTTACGGAAATGACCAGCCTGGCTAACCAGCATCAAGCCATTAACCTGGGGCAGGGTTTCCCGGATTTTGCTGCGCCTCCTTTTTTGAAAGAGGCGGCGCAGGCAGCGGTGGCTGCCGACATCAACCAATATGCGCCAGCAAATGGGCGGCTGCGGCTGCGGCAGGCTATTGCCGGCAAAATGGCGCGCCAGTATGGTCTGGAAGTGGATGCGGAACGGGAAGTGCTGGTGACACACGGGGCCACCGAAGCCATCTTTGCCGCTGTGTTGGGATTGGTGAATCCAGGCGATGAAGTCGTCCTGTTTGAACCGACATATGATTCTTACACGCCAGCGGTGCAGTTAGCGGGCGGCATTCCCCGCTATTATACGCTGCGCCAGCCAGATTGGGCGGTGGAGCCGCAGGCGCTGGCGGCGCTGTTTTCGCCGCGCACGCGGTTGGTGATAGTCAACACGCCGCATAATCCCACAGGCAAGGTGTTTACGGCGGCGGAACTGGCATTGATTGCGGGATTGTGCCGGCAATACAACGCCCTGGTGCTGTCTGATGAAGTGTACGAACATATCCTGTTTGATGGGCTGGCGCACCAGCCTATTGCCGCCCTGCCGGATATGTTTGCCCGCACGGTGACGGTTTCCAGCCTGGGCAAAACCTTTAGCGTCACCGGTTGGAAAGTTGGTTGGGCGGTGGGACCAGCCGACTTGTTGGCGGGGCTTTTCCGCGTACACCAGTTCATGACCTTTTGTGGAGCGGCGCCGCTGCAAGAGGCGGCAGCAACCGCGCTAGAAACGGCGGACAGCCTGGACTACTACGAGACGTTGGCGGCTTTTTACCAGCAAAAGCGGGATTTTCTGGTGGGCGTGTTGCAGGCAGCAGGGCTGCAGCCCATCTCGCCGCAAGGCACGTACTTTGTTATGGCGCAAATTGGGCATTTAGGATTTGCGGATGACGTGGCGTTTTGCCGGCATCTGACCATGCAAACGGGCGTCGCCGCCATTCCCCCCAGCGCATTTTATCACGACCCCAGCGCAGGCGCGCATCTGGCGCGCTTTGCCTTTTGCAAATCTGATCACACGCTGGCGCAAGCCGCCGCGCGTCTGCGCCAGCTTCCTATCTGAGACCGACAGGAGTTTATCATGGACAAACCACAATACCCCTCTACCAGCCAATGGCAGCAGCTTTATGCGCTGATGGACGAACTAAAAGAACTGGCGCCCTGGCAGTGGATGAATGAACTGGACATCTTTGGCGTCAAAGACCCGGATACAGGGAACGTCAGCTTCGTTAGCATCATGGGGGAGTTGGGGGAGCACCTTGCCGTGGCTTTTTATGCCGGCTATGCTGCCCTGGAGCGCTTTTGGGATATGCATGAGTTAGGAGAGATGTTGACGCCTGATTTTTTGCTGAACACACCGCACCTTCAGGTTTCCTTTGAGGATCGCCAGGTTTTGGAAAAGTATGATTTACAGGTTGCCAAAAGTCTGGGACGTAAGTATCGCGGCAGTTTGGCCTGGCCGCTATTTCGCAGTTTGCAACCCGGTTATGTGCCATGGCGGTTGTTGGCGGACGAGGCGCGTTTTCTGATTCACGCCTTACCCCAGGTTATAGAAGTAGCGCAGCGTTACCGCGCCAATCCTGACCTGTTGGAATGGGAGGGCGAAGATGAGATGTATCTGGTGCGTGTGCCAGAGCGCGTGGGGGAGGGATGGCAGTGGCGCGATGAGCTATGGCCCTATGAGCCGCCCGATTTGGAAACGCTACCTGTGGAGTTAGACCCGAAGACGATGGCGAAACTGGCGAAGCTGCCTGCGCGAGAAACGACTGTCGAGATGGATTTCTTCTGGGTGCCAGCCGTCATTCAGGAACATGCCGATCAGCGCCCCCGTTTTGCCTACATGATGCTGGCGGTAGATGGCGATAGCGGTATGGTTTTGGATAGCGACATGCTCACACTCCAGACAACGTGGCCCGAACTGTTGGCAGAACTGCCCAATCGGGTAGCGCATATGTTGCTCAATGTTGGTTTTCTGCCGGCAACCATCGTGGTGAGCAACGATCTGCTTTATGAAATGATAGGTTTGTTGCCCACCTCTGCCGATTTTTCCCTGGAGCTGGTAGAGGAACTGCCGTATCTGGAACAGGCTAAAGCCTTTATCATGGACAGGATGCCGTAGTTTGGCAAACAAGTCCGGCGTTGGGGTTTGGGCGGCTATAG
>CAYQYJ010000091.1:3146-10955 GCA_964421605.1 uncultured Ardenticatenaceae bacterium
GGCGTGATCTACCAGGGCAATAGAACGATCCGCCGTGTTCATCGTTCCCAGCAGGCGCACGTTGTGCGGAATGGTAAACGGTTGTCCGCCCGACAGGGTAATGGATTGGTCGCGGTACTCCAACAGATATAGTAGTTCCCCCAAAACGCGCGCCAGATTGGCGCGGTTAATCTCGTCAATGATGAGCACGCATCTTCCCTGTCGCGCCTGCGCCTGCCGGCAAAAACGGAGAAAGACGCCATCGGTCCATTCATAGTGGATAGCGCCATCGGTGGTGGTGTGCGGGCGGATGCCCTGAATAAAATCCTCATAAGCATAAGCCGGATGGAACTGCACTAACTCTACCAGCCCGTCGCTGCCGGCAACCAGATGCTGCGCCAGCTTTCGCGCCAGATAGGTTTTGCCTGTGCCTGGCGGCCCATAAAAAATGGCTTGCTTCTTCCGTTCCACCGCCCGCACCCAGCGCACGAGTTCTGTTTCCGCGAAGCCCGTTTCCGCGGCGCATTGCTCTATCGAGTAAGGCGCGCTGCGTTCTATCTGGCTGTTGTCCGACTCATGCAGGGCAATGCCTGCCGGTTGGGGAATGTCATACAGGGTGGCGGGCACATCCAGTTCCACCTGCGCCCGCAAATCCAACCGGCCCGTGCGCGTCTGGCTCTCACGGGCGCATACCCAGATGAAGCTCTGCAAATCCACCATATCTTGCGGCGCAAATGAGGTCAGGGCGCGCTGCAGTGTCTGGAGTTGCTGCAACAGAGCGGCGTACGTCTGGGCGTTGGGCTGGCTTTGATAAGCAGACCCGACTCCCATGAACTGGAGAAACCAGCGCACAATATTGGGCCTGACGAACATTTCGCGCCTGGGATACAGCAGAAACAGAAAATAAGTCGGGAATGGCCACGTACACGGCAGATCATATCGCTGCGTATACTGTACAAATCGCTGCAACCGCTCTGGCGTAGCGCCTGCGCCATGCAACAGGTCACGCATGGCGATGCAAAACTCCGCCTTATTCAGGTTGGGCGCATACAGGATGCCCAGGTCGCCTCTTGCCGGCACGCTTCGCCACAGCAAGTTGTTGTCCTTCCCCAGTTTTTCCAGCCGCTGTATCAGTTCTTCATAGGCCTGCCCATTGAGCAGCCGCTGCCATTCCTCTGCCGACAGCCACGCCTGTGCCTTAGCCACGCTGCTCTGTTTATACGCAATCTCATCCGCCACGAAGGGGGGATGTGCAAACCCATCCCAATCGGGATACCGCGCCTGAATCAGGCTGAGTAGGTCGTCAATATGCCACGTTGCCATTTTTTGTCTTCTTCTCAATACTGGGGTATACTGTTTAGTTCAAGTGTACCACAAAATCAGCTTTTCTCACCTGAACCTTATCCAAAATTGTTTGACGTATTCACGTTTACCGATATAATACGGTATGTGGGTGTCCAAAAAGAAAATACTTCCTTCTAACACCAACAGGAGCGTTGGCGGCTTATGCCACACGCTCTTTTTCTGTGTTTGTGCAAAGGTCGTATTTCTGGTGACATATTGGCATCCCTGACACATCTCTATTGGAGGTCACCTGGTGGAGACAACAGAATTCCGTTCATTGCGTATTAGTCTAGCATCTCCTGAACAGATCAGGTCGTGGTCATACGGGGAAGTGACCAAGCCTGAAACCATTAACTATCGCCGCTTGCGCCCAGAAAAAGATGGCCTGTTTTGCGAAGCCATCTTTGGCCCCCAACGTGACTGGCAATGTTACTGTGGCAAGTATAAGAACGTGCGCTACAAAGGCATCGTTTGCGACAAATGCGGCGTGGAAATCACCCGCTCCTCTGTACGGCGCGAACGGTTGGGGCACATTGAACTGGCTGCTCCGGTTGCCCACGTCTGGTATACGCGCCGCGTGCCCAGCCATATGGGTTTGCTTCTGAACATCTCCCGCCGCAATCTGGATCGTGTTCTCTACTTTGCCCAATACGTCATCACCCACGTGGACGAAGATTCGCGCCAACGGGCTATGAAACGCCTGGATGACGAGCTTAGCGAAGCAGAAATGAAGTTGGAAGATGATCTGCAAGTCGAATTGGATGCCGAGACCGAGGAGATGGCGCAGCGTCGTCTGGCGCTGGAATTAGAACTGGAAGGCTTAAACGCCAAGTATGACGAGTTGGGTACCCGCCGCACGGATCAGCTTGTCCAGGAAGCCAAAGTAGTAGAACAGCGCGTGCAAAACATGCTTGGCGCTGCTGCCGTGGAAGATCTCCTGCTGGGCGAGGTCGTCATTGCCCGCAAAGGGGAAACCATTGGCCGCGAGCACCTGGTTACCATTCAGGATGCCACGCGCGACCGGATCACGCTGGTGCAGCAAGAGAGCGAAGAAGACAGGCAGCGTGAGTTTACCGAGTTGCAGCGAGAACTACAAAGCCTGAAGCAGGATATAGCTTCCGCCAGTGGCTCTATGCAGGCCCGCCTGGACGAAAAACGTATCCGTTTGCAGAATCAGGTTCTAGCCAATCGAGAGCAGTTGGAGGGCATCTCTCAGATGATGTTCCTCAACGAAACTGAATACCGTGAGCTAAAACAGAAGTTCGGGAACGTGTTCCGCGCGGATATGGGGGCTGAGGCCTTCTATGAAATCCTGAAGAGCATGGATTTGAACAAGCTGGCTAATGACCTCTGGCGCGAAGTGCGCACCACCCGTTCTAAGCAGGCAGCCAAACGAGCCACGAAGCGGCTGCAGGTGGTGGAAGCGCTACGTAAGAGCGGCAACCGTCCTGAATGGATGATCCTGACTGTGCTGCCCGTGATTCCGCCCGACCTGCGCCCGATGGTGCAGTTGGATGGCGGTCGTTTTGCCACTTCTGACCTTAATGATCTGTATCGCCGCGTGATCAACCGCAACAATCGCCTCAAGAGGTTGTTGGAATTAGGCGCGCCTGACGTGATTGTGCGCAATGAGAAGCGTATGCTGCAAGAGGCGGTGGACAGCCTGATTGACAACAGCCAGCGAGGCAAGGCGCTAAGCCGCCGCGGCCGGCGCGAGTTGAAGTCGCTGTCCGACATGCTCAAAGGCAAGAAGGGGCGTTTCCGCCGCAACCTGTTGGGTAAGCGCGTGGACTATTCGGGGCGTTCGGTGATTGTGGTGGGACCGAATTTGAAGTTGGGCCAGTGTGGTCTACCCAAGACAATGGCTCTGGAACTGTTCCGCCCATTTGTCATTAGCAAGCTGATTCAGTACGGACACGCCAGCAACGTAAAGGGCGCGCGCCGGGTTATTGAGCGCCAGCCGCCTGAAGTGTGGGAGGTTCTGGAAGAGGTCATTACAGACCACCCTATCCTGTTGAACCGCGCCCCTACGCTGCACCGTTTAGGTATTCAGGCTTTCATGCCTGTTTTGGTTGAAGGTAAGGCGATTCAACTGCATCCTCTGGTCTGTTCTGCCTTTAACGCTGACTTTGATGGCGACCAGATGGCGGTACATGTGCCCCTGTCGCAGAAAGCCATTGACGAAGCGCGTGAACTGATGATGGCTACGCGGAACCTGCTGAAGCCGTCGGATGGTCGCCCCATCGTGGGGCCCTCCAAAGATATGGTGTTGGGTATTTACTACCTGACCGTGATGCACGGTGGTCTGAAGGGCGAAGGTAAAATCTTCAGCAGCATGGATGAAGTGGAGCGCGCCTACGATCTGGGCTACATTGACCTCCATGCCAAGATTCAGCTTTATACGGATACGTATTTTGACGACAATAACCGCCGTTATGAAGATGGCAAGGCGCGCAAGAACATCATTACCACCTGCGCCGGACGAGTCATCTTTAACCGTACCTTGCCAGAAGAAATGCGCTTTGTTAACCGCTTGTTGGACAAAGGGGCCGTGAATGATCTGGTTAACCAGGTGTATCGCCGGCTGGGCGACGATGCGACGATTGACATGGTGGACGCCATCAAGGACCTGGGCTTCCGCTATGCCACCCGGTCAGGCGTGACGATTGCTGTGTCTGACCTGACCGTGCCTGAAGAACGGACGACGATTTTGTCGGATGCGCGGCAGCGCGTAGAGCAAATTGACCGCCAATACCGTCGTGGTCTGCTGACTGAAGATGAGCAGTATCAACGCACCATTGAACAGTGGAATGACGCCAAAGCGCTGGTGGAAGATGCGGTGCGGAATGCCATGGACCCGTTGGGCCCCGTGACCGTGATGGCTTTGTCGGGTTCTACGAAGGGTGGTTTTGGCCCGATCACCCAGTTGGCGGGTATGCGCGGCTTGATGGCTGACCCGCAGGGGCGCATCATTGCTGTGCCGATTCAGTCCAATTTCCGCCAGGGTTTGTCGGCGCTGGAGTATTTCATCTCCACGCATGGCTCGCGCAAAGGTCTGGCAGACACGGCGCTGCGCACGGCGGACGCGGGTTATCTGACGCGCCGCCTGGTTGACGTGGCTCAAGACGTGATTGTGATGGCCGTGGACTGCGGCACGAGCCGGAGCATTGTGATCCGCCGCGTGGATAACTTCGGCAAAGAGACGATGTCTGAACGTCTGTTTGGTCGCTTTGCGGCTGGCCCCGTGGTTCACCCCAAGACAGGCGAACTGCTGGCGGACTTAGGCGACCTGTATACGGAAGACCTGGCAGATAAGATTGATGCGGCTGGGGTATTAGAAGCGAAAGTATTCTCCCCCATGACGTGTGAGCTGAACCAGGGTATTTGCGCCAAGTGCTATGGTCTGGACATGGCTCGGGGGCAGACGGTAGAGATGGGTTCCGCTGTGGGTATTATGGCTGCCCAGTCTATTGGCGAGCCGGGCACGCAGTTAACGCTGCGCACGTTCCATACGGGAGGTACGGCTTCGGCTTCTGGCGACATTACCCAGGGTTTGCCCCGTGTTGAGGAGTTGTTTGAAGCGCGGCAGCGGCCTAAGGGCGAAGCCGTGATGACGGAAATCAACGGTATGGTTGAAATCCGTATTATTGATGGCGTACGTCACGTATTTGTTACAGACAGCAAGCTGGTTGAAGATCGGTATGATGTGCCGACCGGCTGGATCGTGCGCGTTTCTGACGGGGACGTGGTGGAAATAGGCGATATCCTGGCGCAAAAGGATGGCGAAGATGAGGCGTTTTTGCCGGCACGCCACGCCGGCCGCGTCGTCATGGAGCAGACAGGTTTGCGCGTGGTATGGGAAAGCAAGGACGAACGGGATTACGAGATTCCAGCCGGAACGCGCCTGTTGGTGATAGAAGGACAGGAAGTGACCGCTGGCGAGCAGCTAACTGAAGGCTCCAAGAACCCGCACCGTATCCTGGAAATCCTGGGGCGCGACGCGGTGACCAACTATCTGCTGCGGGAAATGCAAGCGGTATATCGTCCGCAGGGCCAGAACATTAACGACAAACACTTTGAAGTCATCATCCGTAAGATGTTGAGCAAAGTGATTGTCACAGCTTCTGGCGACACGGAAATGCTGCCGGGCGAGCTGTCTGAGGCCACACTCTTTAATGAAGTCAACGAAGAGATCGCGGCTGAGGGTGGTGAACCTGCGCAGGCTGAACCTGTCCTGTTGGGCATTACGAAGGCGGCGTTGACCACAGACAGCTTCCTGTCCGCCAGTTCTTTCCAGCACACCATTAAGGTGTTAGCCAGCGCAGCTATTGCCGGCAAGGAAGATAAATTGGTCGGCTTGAAGGAAAATGTGATCATCGGCAAGTTGATTCCTGCCGGCACAGGTTTCTACCAGTTTGGCAGGCAGCAGCCGCCAGAAGAGGAGAAAACGCCGGCGGAAGTCGCGGAGAGCAGCCGTCCCTCCTTCTTGATTGATGACAACGTTTCCGATGAGATATTAGCCAGCATTACGCCTGGCATATTGGACGAGCTTTCTCTGCCTGAAGGGGATTAAGCGCCGCCCGCCTGTAACGATTCAATCAAAAGGCCTCCAGCAATGGAGGCCTTTTTTGTTTCATAGAGCGGGTTGGTTGATTTATCCTGTCACCCGCCGCTTCAGGGCGCGGGTAATGAAGCGAACTTTTTCATCGGTGGGAAAGCGGTTCAAGTTTTCTTTGACCACGCCTTTGGTCAAATTGGTCCGGCGCGTATAGTCAATGTTCACATCTACCAATACAGGTTGTCCTTGCTGCGACCACGTTTGCGCCTGTCTGATCACCGATTCAATGTCCTGATCGCTGCGCATAGATAGAAAACGAGCGCCAGTGGCCTGGGCGATGCCTTCCAGGTTAATCTGACCCAGCACGGTACAGGTTTTGCGGTTGAGGGGAATCTGCTGGAATTGCGAAATCTGGCCCAATTCGCCGTCGTGGAAGACGAAGACCATCACCCCAAGCTGGTGGGTAACGGCGGTCAGCAGTTCCATGCCCGTCATCAAGAACGCGCCATCGCCGACGATGGCGGCCACTTGTTTGCCTGGATTGGTGAGTTTGGCTCCGATAGCTGCCGGCACACAATACCCCATACAGTTGAAATCCGTCGGCGAAATGAAGTGGCGCGGGCGATACACAGGAAATAGCTCGGCGGTTAAGAAGGTGTGCTTGCCGTCGTCTACGACTACCAGGGCGTCATCGGCTAACTGCTGGCGCAGTTCGGCAAAGAAAAAACCAGGCGACACCTTTTTGTGGCTTTTCTTCTTGCGCCAGCTTTGCCCATACTTCTCCTTATCATCTTGAATGGCGCGCACCGCCTCATTCAGGTCTCGCGGGTTATGCCAGGGGCGTCCCGCCAGTTCCTGGCGGATGGCGGCTAATACCTGGCGCGCATCCCCTTGAATGGCTACGGTGGCCGGGTAATTCTTGTGGAACACTTCCGGGTTGATGTCTACGTGAATCAACGAGTCGGGCACGGGCATGCCGTAGCTGCCCGTAGCCAGTTCGGCGAAACGCACGCCCACCGCCAGCAGGCAATCACACCCGGCGAAGGCGGCCTGGGCGGCGGGCACAGAGGATGCGCCAAAACCGACGCCTACGTGCAGCCCATGGTTGGCGGGAAAGGCGCTTAAGCCCTGCATGGTGGTGGCTACAGGGGCGGTCAGCATTTCCGCCAGCCGTTTTGTTTCGGCGGCGGCGTCAACCGCGCCCCAGCCCACGTACAGACCCGGATGGTCGGCGTGGATAAGCAGATCAACAGCCAGCCGAATCTGATTGGGGTCGAGCGGCGGGTTTTCCGGTCGTCGCGGCGTATAAAGCGGCAAACTATCCACTTCCCCCTGGAACATTTGCAGTTCGACTGGAATTTCCACGAACACCGGGCCTGGCTCGCCGCTGATGGCTGTTTCATACGCGGCATAGATGGTGGGGATGATGTCCGCGTGCTGTTCCACCAGGTAATATTGCTTGATGATGCCATCCAGCACGCGACCCTGGTCAATCTGGTGCAGTTGATAGTAACGCCCGCTGTCGCGGCGGGTGCCGCCAGAAATAACCAGCATGGGAATGCCGTCCAGAAACGCTTCGCCAATGCCGCTCATGGCGTGGGTCATGCCCGCTGCCGGCACAATCACCAGCGTGCCAATCGTGCCCGACGTGCGCGAGACGCCATCCGCCATAAAAGCGCCCGCTCCTTCATGCGTCACCAGGATAGGCGTAATTTGCTCGGAGTTGTTTAAGGCGTCATACAGTTCGGTGTTGTGGACGCCGGGGATGCCAAAGGTGTAGGTGACGCCAATTTGCTCCAGGGCGTACACCGCCAGAAATGCGCCTGTCTTTTTCATTGCTTTGCCTCTTCGTTTTCTCCGCGTGAGATTATCTATTTTTGTAGCGCAAACTGTTAGTTTGCGCGGACAAACTAACAGTTTGTCCTACA
>CAYQYJ010000092.1:0-1550 GCA_964421605.1 uncultured Ardenticatenaceae bacterium
TCGCCGCCGACCATCTGGGAAAGGAAGAAGTAAGAAGGCAGAAGAAAGAATTCTTACTTCTGCCTTCTAACTTCTAACGCTCATGTTGTCTTCCACCGATTCCCGCACCGTTAGTCGCCGCACTGCCCACGCTGTATTTTGGAATTATCTTTCCTTTGGCCTGGGCAAGTTACTGCTGCTCATCTCCACAGGCATTCTGGCGCGCCTGTTGAGTAAAGCGGATTTCGGGCTGGTTGGTTTTGCCACGCTGACCATTAACTACCTTTCCGTCATTCAAGACCTGGGGTTGGGTGCGGCGCTGATTTATCGCCGCGAGGGCGTAGAGAAGGCCGCCAACACCGTTTTTACCATGAATTTGCTGGTCGGCGTGCTGCTGTCAGCCCTCACCGCCGCCATCGCCCCGGCGGTGGCGGCTTATTTCCGTGAACCGGAGGTGGTGCCGCTGCTGCGGCTGTTGGGATTGACGTTTATCCTCAATGCGCTGGGGGCTATTCACATTGTGCGCTTGCAGCGGGAACTGGCTTTTAACCGCAAAATAATCCCTGACCTGACGCGGGCGGTGGTTAAAGGGGTAGGCGGCATCAGCCTGGCGCTGCTTGGTTTTGGCGCGTGGTCGCTGGTGTGGGGGCAGATTATAGGCGTGGTGGCTGGCGTCATCGTGGCCTGGGGCGTTTTCCCCTGGCGACCGCAACTGCGCATTGATCGGGAGATTGCCGGCAGCATGCTCAACTACGGCGTGTCCATGTTGGGTATTAACGTGCTGGGGGCCATTACCAACAACATTGACTACGTCATTGTGGGGCGACAACTGGGCGATGAGGCGTTGGGCGTTTACACCCTGGCTTATCGCCTGCCCGAACTGCTGGCGCTGAACATTTTGTGGGTGGTCAGCGCCGCCATTTTTCCAGCCTACGCCGCCGTGCAAAAGGATAGCGTCACCCTGCGGCGCGCTTTTCTGGCGACGCTGCGCTATTTAGAACTGGTCAGCGTGCCCCTGTGCCTGGGCATCTTCCTGGTTGCCGATCCCTTTGTGCGCGTCGCCTTCGGCGAGAAATGGGTGGAAGCTGTGCCTGTGGTGCGCGTTCTGGCGTTGTTTGTGCTGGTAAGTTCGGTAGGCAGCAACGTGGGCGACGTGTATAAAGCAGTGGGCCGGCCAGATATTCTGGTCAAACTGGGGCTGATAATCTTGCCGCCCCTTTTGTTTGCTCTCTGGTATGGCGCGCGGTTTGGTTTGATTGGCGTCGCCGCGGCGCACCTGATTATGGGCGTGGTCCGTACCGCGCTGCGGTTGTGGGTGGCTACCAGGCAGATGAAAGTGGGCTGGTGGGAAATGGCGCGGGAGATGATGCCGGCATTTTACGCCGGTCTGGCGCTGTTGGCGTGTGGATTGCCGGCAGTCTGGCTGACGCACAGCCTGCCCCCTTTACCCCGCCTGCTGCTCATCACCGCCGCTGGCGCAGCCGCCTACCTCGGCGCTGCCTGGCTGCTGGCCCGCGACTCCTTGCGCCAGGCATACCAGCTTGTGCGCGCCCGATGATACAATGGTGTCC
>CAYQYJ010000092.1:1650-3567 GCA_964421605.1 uncultured Ardenticatenaceae bacterium
GCCAGCTTTACCCTGGCGGACCTGGGTTACAACGCCGAAGTGCTGCTCTCCCCGCTGGACGAAATCCTGATCCCGTTCAGCACGCCTAAGGATTGGGCTATTCGCGGCGAAGCCAGCGCTATCACCCTGCAATACGACATTTTTTACAGCAGCGGCCTGGCGCCAGATGCCCCTCTGCCGCCGGAACTGGCGGAAGCGCGCATTGACGTGACCCTCAACGACGTGGCGCTGGCGTCATTCACGCCCTACCCTATCACAGGCGGCGCGCTGCGCCTGCCCATTCCCACCAGCGCCGTTCTGGACCCCGAAGCCAATGACCATACGCTGCGCCTGACGCTTTATGCGGGACCCAACTGTACCTTGTTGGATAGCATCCGCTTTGTGCTATACGAAAATTCACAAATTGATCTGGCTTACGCGCCGCTGCCGCCAGTAACCGATCTCTCCACTTTCCCCCGCCCCCTGTGGCGGGAGCGGTTGACGCCCGAAACCAGCCTGATCGTCCTGCCAGATGCGTACAACGACGCAGACCTGAGCGCCGCCGCCGCCGCCGCCGCCGCCATTGGGCAGCAAACGGATGGGGCGGTGCAGACCGAACTGACCACCGCAGGGGCGTTAACGCCAGAACAGTTAGCCAGCAGCGACATTGTGGCTATTGGGCAACCACAGCAAAATACGTTTATTGCCGGCCTCTATGCGCAGGGCGCGCTGCCTACCCGCCTGGCAGCCCAACCGGTGGAAATAGCCGTGACCGCCGCTGAGGATGCCTACCTGATCAACGTGCAAGCCCTCCTCCCCGCCGCCGAATTGGCGGGCAGCCGGCTGGTAGCAGAGATGCCTGCCTTCCACCAGGCGACCACGTGCGACAGCGACTGCTTTGCCAACGGGCGACTGATCGTCTGGGACCTGCCCGCCAGCGGCGCGCTGACGACCACCTTGCAAATCAACCTGAACGACCAGCCCGTGGTCGCCGCGCAAACGCCCATCACCTTGACCCTGGTCAACAGCGCTGGCGGGCCGCTGTATGTACGCAGCAGCCGCGCCAGCGCCGCCGATACAGCCGCCGCCGGGGGGGGCAGCGTTTTGTATGACGCCGGGCGCGCCATCCTCTATCCCGACGATGGCTTGCTGCAAATCATCCCCTCGCCCACCAGCGCCAACCACGTGGTTCTGGTGATCACGGGCGCTTCGGACGCGGGCGTGAGCAAAGCGGCTCGCGCGCTCTCCAGCGGCGAGCCTATTCTCAGTTTTGGCGGCAGCGTCGCCGTCATTCGCGCCGTCCGCCACGCGCCGTCCGCCCCGACCGGGCTGGAAACCCTGCCGGAAACGTTCACGCTGGCAGACCTGGGATATCGCGGCGCCATTCTGGAAGGGATGGGACGGAAAACGTCATCTATCAGCTTTGAAATGCCGGCAAACTGGGCTATCCAACCCGGCGCCAGCCTGACGCTCAATTACGTCCAATCGGCAGCCCTCAATGCCACCCTCTCCGGTCTGACGGTGGAATTAAATGGAAATCCGGTAGGCGGGGCGCAAGCCAGCCCCACGGGCGGCGGGCAGCAGTTGGTCATTCCCCTGGCCCCCGCCGATTTCAGTCCAGGCGAGAGCAACCGGCTGCGCTTCATCGCCACAATGGATATGAACGATCCCTGCCTGCCCGGCAATACGCCGCTGGCCTGGACGCGCATAGACAGCGCCAGCCAGTTAACCCTACCGCGCCAGACGCTAACCGCCGTCGCCGCCGCGCCCGCTGGCGACCTGGGCGACGTCCTGTTTGTGCTGCCCGCCGCGCCTGCGGCGACGGATCTCAATGCGCTGGCGCGGCTGGCAAACAGACTGGGGCAGGACAGCGTTGGCTTTGGCTTGCGACCGCAGGTGGTCCGCGCCGTGGCTGATGCCGCCGCGGCTGATGCCGCC
>CAYQYJ010000092.1:3667-7329 GCA_964421605.1 uncultured Ardenticatenaceae bacterium
GGCTGATGCCGCCGCGGCTGATGCCGCCACTCTCAGCCAGAACACCGTTGTGGCTGTGGGACGCCCCACCGCCAACGCTTTTATTGCCAGCCAGAACGACGCGCTGCCCCAGCCATTCTTGCCAGGCAGCGATGCGCTGCAAGAAACAGCCGGGTCGGTCGTGTACCGCCTGGGCGCAAACGCCAGCCTGGGCATCATCCAGGTTATGCCCGCGCCGTGGGCTGCTAACCGTAATTTTGTGTTGATCAGCGGCGTCACCGATGAGGGGGTAGAATGGGCCAGCCGCGCTTACGCCGACCCGCTCCTGGCAGCCCAAATCGAAGGGAATGTAACCCTGGTGCAGGGGGAGCGGATCGTTTCCTTTAATACAGTCCTGGGGCACAGCGGCGACTTGATCAGCGCCATCAGCAACGTCACGCAAACGCCAGCGCAGATTGAACTGGTCACGCCCACAACTGCAGCCGCCGCCGTCGCCGCGGTCAGTACGCCATCAGCGGCAGCGCCGCCAACGCCTGCGCCCGCCAGCGTTTTGCCAGAGCGGTATGCGCCTCCTGCCAGCGAACCTTCGCCAGCCATGTGGGGGGGCATCATTGGCTTGTTGGTCGCGGGCGTAACTCTGGCTGTTGGCGGAGCATGGGTAAGCTGGCGGCGCTCGCGGCAACGATGATGGCCCAAAGCATGGATTGGCGTTTTTTGCCAGAATTGCCGGCATCCGGTCATGCCCTCCTCCTGGGAACCCCCGACGAAGGGCTGTCAGCCAGCTTCATCGTGGTTGCCATGCCCTACCCGCCGGATCGTCTCCCTGACGACGCGGCGCCGTTTGACCTGATCGCCCTGCCCGATGGCTTGCCCGCTGTCCCCCTGCTGCCAGAACTGGCGCAGCGTCTCCAGCCCGACGGCGCGCTATATCTGAGCTTTGCTTCGCCCTGGAAACGGTTCTGGCGCCCCCGCCGCGACGCGGAAAAAACGCCTGGGCGCACATTGCGCCGCGTGCAACAGCAGTTGGTTCAGGCGGGTTTGCAGCCCATTGCCGCTTATGGCGCGCTGCCCGATCACGTCTACCCCGCTTACCTGTTCCCCCTGACCCCTGCCGCCTTGCAGTACGTTTTTCAGCAGACAGTGTCCCTGAAATTCACCCGCCGGCGGGCGTCTGTGGCTGGTCAGCGCCTTGCGCATATCCTCACCCACCCGGTCCTCACGCGCGCGTTGGCCCACTTTCTGCCCGCCTACGCCGTGATAGGTAAACGGACAACAGGGGCGTCTCGACCTTATGCCTGATTACCTGGGCGACCTGGCGCAGCAGCAGTGGCCAACCAGTCATAGCGGGGAACCGCCGCCCGCAGCATGGCATTGGGTGCTAAAAACCAATGGCGCGCACGCGGCGCACAATAACCTGCTCCTCTTCGGCTTCCCCGACGCCGACCGGCAGCAGGATGCCGGCGCGCAGCCGGCGCTGGTGGCTAAAATCTGTCGCACGCCCCGCCACAGCCACACGCTGCAAACAGAATATATCCGCCTGGGCCAGTTATGGCGTGCTTTGGGCGAACGCGCCGCCGGACGTGCGCCCCGCCCCCTGGCTCTAACCCAACATGGCGCAGACCTGACGCTGCTCATGACCTATTGCCCCGGCCATCCCCTGCTCACCGCGCCGGCTCATTTCTGGCAAAACCAGCCGCAGGTGGCAAATTTACTGCGGCAGGCTGCCGTCTGGCTGCGCCAACTGCACCAAAACGCAGCGCGACCCAACGCGGCGGGGATGGTAGATGACGTTTCGGTGCGGGAAGCGGATTTTGCGCGTAAGGCGGACGCTTTTGCCGGCATTTTCCCCCTATCCCCCGCCGCCCAAGAAGAACTGACCCATCTGACCAGGCAAGTGGCTGAAACGCAGGCGGACGCCGCCGGCTGCACCCTGCTGCAAGGCGACTTCTGGCCGGGGAACGTGCTTTTGCCCGCTGCGCCAGGCGAGGCCGCGCCGCCCATGACGCTGGTTGACTGGCAGTTTTCCCGCTGGGATGGGCACACCACCCTGGACGTCTACCTGTTTATCCTCGTCTGCGCCGTCAAAAGCGCCGTTTACACCCCCTCTTACGCCGACCGGGCGCAGCGGGCGGCGCAGATACTACTCTCCTGGCGCGCCAGTTTGCTGCCAGCCTATCTCGACGCTTATGAGCCGCCCCCACTTTGCCGGCTGCTGCCGCCGCGGGCGGGTATACTCGCCTGCTGCGTGGAACTCGCCGTTCGCCCCTATCTGACTTTCGGCGTGATGCAGCCCGACGCCCAGCAGTGGCAGACCCTCTTTAGCGAAATCAGCCGCCTATGGCCCGCCGAATCTGGAACAGGATGAGACGCCCCACACCGCCTCCTATCTTCCATCTGGCGCGCCACGGCTGGCTGCTGCTCTGGTTGTTGGTGGCTTGCCAGCAGGCAAACACCCCGCCCATCGCCCCCGAAGCCGACTGCTGTGCCACGACAACCCCGCCGCCTACGCCAGAGATCGTTGTCTTGTACCCTCAGCCGGTGAACGACTATTTGCCCAATCCGGGCATTGGCTGGCAAAACACCCGCTCTCTGCCCGACCGTTTCGCGGAAACGGTGCGCTACAGCCGTTTTAACTGGGACGAACTCCAGCCCGCCCCCGACGTATTCGACTGGAGCCCCATCGAAGCCCTGCGCCAGGAAGCCCTCGCCGCTGGCGCAAAATTCCACTTTCGCGTGCGCACCACGCAGCCGCCGCCGTGGGGCCCAGGGCCCACCCTCCCTGGCTGGCTGCTGGCGCGCGGGGCAGGCGCGGTAGACACAGAACGCGGCCCCGAAACCCAATACAGCGGCTGCCTTTTCCTGCGCGAACATGGCAAATTCATTGACGCCTTGCGCCAGCAGTACGATGGCGACCCTGACCTGGCTTATCTGGACATCGGCTCTTATGGCTATTATGGCGAATGGGGCACGCCGCAGTACGATGACACGCCAGAGTCGCTGGATTGGCACATCCGCCGCCACATTGCCGATATGTATCTGGGCGGCAGCGCTACCCGCCCCTGCCAGGAAACAGACGGCAGTCTGGGGCAAATCAGCTACAATTACGTGGGTTTTCAGCGCACCCGCTTACTCATGCCCTATAACCCGTGGCACGAAGAGGCGCTGTTCTATGCACTGTCTACCCGCGCCGATGTGGGCATCCGCTTCGACGCGCTGGGGTCCGAGACGCACCAACGCCGTTTTCGGGAGAAAATCAGCGACGCCGTGGCGCAGCGCTGGCCCACCGCGCCCATTGTATTTGAACTAGGCGCGCAGGCGTACACGCCAGAGGCTTTAGCCAGCGCCCGCGCTTTTGCGCAGGAGATGCACGCTTCGCTGGTGCACGACAATCTGGGCGGCAAAGGCAGCGACGCGGACATCACCGCCTTGCTGGCAGTCATAGGCTATCGCCTACAACTGCTGCGCGCAGAGTTTGCGGCATCTGCTGTTGCCGGCGCAGAAATCACGGTGACAATGGCCTGGAAAAACAACGGCGTTGCCCCCCCTTACACCGATTTTCTGCTGGCGTTGGCCCTGACAGACGCCAACGGCGCGCTGTTGCATCAGCAGATAACGGCTGTGGGGACACAGACGGACATCAACGCCCGCGGTTGGCTGCCTGGGGAAATTATTCAGGCGACTGC
>CAYQYJ010000092.1:7429-9287 GCA_964421605.1 uncultured Ardenticatenaceae bacterium
CCTTCTTCCTTATGTTCAACGTCATCTGGTTCATTGATGGTCTGGGAATGGGCGGCGCGGAGCGGCTGCTGGTTCCGTATTTGCGCCATTTACACGGCGATTCCTTCCGCGTGCGCGTTTGCGCGTTTCAGGTAAAAGACGGCAACCTGGTAGCCGACCAGATTCGACAATTGGGCGTGGCGGTGGACCTGTTGCCCATCCACCACTTGCGCGACGCCAGCGCCATTCCCCGCCTGGCGCGTTATCTGGGGCAGCAACAGGCGCACCTGGTGCATACGCAGTTAGAGTTCGCCAATACCCTGGGCACAACAGCGGCTTACCTGCGCCGCGCCACTGGCGGCGGGCGTTTGCCAACGGTAGCCACCTTGCACACCTTCGACGACGCGCAGACCCCAGGCAAGGAAGCGCGTCGTATCCGGTTGATGTGGTGGGCGCTGCGTCATGGCTGCCGCCAGATCATTGCCGTCTCCGATGGGCTGCGGCGTTACCTGGAACAGGAGGCGCGGCTGCCGCCGGAGCGCTGCCTGACGTTGTATAATGGCATTGACGTGGATCGTTTCCGTCCGCAACCCGCTGCCGCCCGTCTGGCGCAGCGGCAGGCGTTCAACATTCCGCCCGCCGCGCCGCTGCTAATCACGGTGGCGGTGCTGCGCCAGCCTAAGGGCATTCAACACATGCTGCAAGCCCTACCCGCGCTGCGCCAGACCTGGCCCGATTTGCGCTATCTGGTGGTGGGCAGCGGCGCTCATGCAGCGGCGTTAGAGGCGCTAACCGTGCAATTGGGCATAACGGAGGCGGTGATTTTTGCCGGCACGCGCCACGACATCCCCGACCTGTTAGCCATGAGCGACCTGTTCGTGCTGCCCACCCTGGACGACGCCCTGCCCACCGTCTTAATGGAAGCCATGGCTGTCGGTTTGCCTCTAGTCGCCAGCAACGTCGGCGGCGTCCCCGAAATGGTGACGCACCAACAAAATGGCCTGCTGGTTCCCCCTGGCAATGCGGATGCTCTGGTTCAGGCGTGCCGGCATATCCTGCAAAATCCCACCCTGGCGCAAAGCATGTCCATCGCGGGCCAACAAACCGCCGCCGCCCGCTTTAACATCACCCACCAGGCGCAAAAGCTGGCCCAAATCTACCACACCCTGCTCGCCTGACTTGCTATTGCCTGTTTTCCGTTACCTGTTTTCTGTTGCTTGTTTCCTATGCGCATTTTCGTCGTTGAGCCGCTGGCTACTGGCGGCATGATCCATTACGCCTATCAACTTTGCACAGCCCTGGCGGAACAGGGGGCTGACGTTACCCTGGTCACCGCCGCCGGCTACGAGATGGCCGCCTATCCCCACAACTTTGCCGTGGCCACGCCGCTCAAGCTGTGGACTGCGTTCGATCCCCGCTCCTCGCAGCCGCCGCGCGGGCGACTGGCCCGCCTGGGGCGCAAACTCCATTGGCAGGCGCGCCGCGCTGGTCGCGCTCTGCGCCTGCTCTCCGAGTGGGTTAAACTGAGCCGCTACCTGCTGCGCCAGCGCCCGGATATTGTGCAGTTTGGTAAGATCAACTTCCCCTTTGAAGCGTTCTTCCTGGCGTATTTGCGCCGCCGCGGCTTGCGCCTGACGGACATTTGCCACGAGTTTGAGCTGCGCGAACAGGTGGGAAACCCCCTGGCCCGGTTGGGCAACCAACTATACCGTCACGTTTACAACCAGTTTGCCATCATTTTCTTGCACGGCGAAAGCAACCGCCAGCGGTTTCTCTCCCTTTTCCCCACGCCGCCAGCCGTCGCCCACGTGATTGATCACGGCAACGAAACGATTTTTGTCCAACAACACGGCGGCGACATCGCCCGCCACGCCCTGCG
>CAYQYJ010000092.1:9387-10944 GCA_964421605.1 uncultured Ardenticatenaceae bacterium
GGGATACCTGACTTGCTGCACGCCTTCGCCCTGCTGCGACAGCAGGCGTACGCCCGCCTGATTATCGCTGGCTATCCCACCAAATATGTTGACCTGCCTGAACTACACAGACTGGCGACAGAGTTGGGTATTGCCGCCGATGTGGTCTTCGACAGCCGTTACATCCCGTTCGCTGAAGTCGGGCCGTTGATGGAAATGGCGACGGTAGTGGCTTACCCTTATCGCAACAGCTCCCAAAGCGCCTCGCTGCAAGTGGCGTACAGTTTTGGCCGTCCCGTGGTCGCCACCCGCGTTGGCGCGCTGCCCGATGTGGTGGAAGATGGGCGCAGCGGCTTGTTAGTCCCCGCGCAAGATCCCTCCGCCCTGGCTGCCGCCCTGCTGCGCTTGATTACAGACCCCGCCCTGGCAGCGGACATGGGCGCATACGCCCGCCACCTCTGCGAAACCCGCTTCGCCTGGGGCCCCATTGCCCGCCACATCCTCAATACCTACCAATCCTTGCCCGTTGACTGTTGACTGTTTTGCCTGTTATCTGTTAACTGTTGTCATGTCTCTCCAACTCATCAACACCCCTGACCAGTTTTTCGCCCTGGCTCCTGAATGGAACGACCTGCTGCGCCGCAGCCACGCGGACAACATTTTTCTCACCTGGGAATGGGCCGCGGCGTGGTTGCGGCATTTTGGCGGCGACTACCGCCCCTGGACGCTGGCGCTGCGGGCGGACGACGGCAGCCTGCGCGGCATAGCGCCGCTGGTCATGGGGCGTAAACGACTGCCAGGGGGGCTGTTTTATCGCCAACTGCTCTTCATTGGCAGCGGGCGGGCGGCGGCGGATCATCTGGAGTTTATCACCCCGCGCGGCGATGAAGCCGCCGTAGATCTGCTGGCGCGCGGCGTCTTAGCCAGGCGTGGTTGGGACGTGCTGCAACTGGAAAGTTTGCCGCCAGATTCGCCCACGCTGGCAGCGCTGCAGCGGCACATTCCCCCTGGCTGGCAGGAAATAGAGACGCTGCCCTGTCCTTTTATACGCCTGCCGGCAGATTGGGAGACGCTGCGCCAGAGTCTAGGCAAAAACCAGCGCCGCAATATCATTCGGTATGATCGTTACCTGGCGGAAGCTGGCGCAGGGCCCGTGCAATATGGTCAATTGGCGAACGCCGCCGCCATCCCTGAAGCTTTGGTTACCTTGTCCCACCTCCATCAAGCGGTGCAGCAGGAGCAGGGGCACGCTGGCGCTTTCAGCGACCCGCGCATGTTGCCCTTCCAACAGGACGTGGCGGCGCAGTTTCAGGCGCGCGGCTGGCTGCGCCTGTACTGGCTGCGCCTGGGGGATGACGCTATTGCCATGATGTACTGCTTCCTCTATGGCGGGCGTCTCTCTTTTTACATCACGGGCTACGATCTGGCCTGGTCTCGTTTTGGCCCAGGACGGCAGGTAATCGCCTACGCCTTGCAAGATTGCCTTGGTGCAGGCGCAACCGTCTTTGATTTTCTGCGCGGGGATGAGACGTACAAATTTGATTGGGGGGCGGAAACACAGCGCAACGTAAATCTGCG
>CAYQYJ010000093.1:0-10845 GCA_964421605.1 uncultured Ardenticatenaceae bacterium
CGAATTTTTCTCTGCGTCCTCCGCGTTTCTGCGTGAGACTGTTTTTGAAGGATGGGCGGGTTGCCAACCCGCCCTACGGAGTTAGCTGTTTTCGAAGGTGGTGTAGATGCTGAACACCTTATTGAATGATCGTTACCGCATCGAAGCAGAAGTTGGCCGCGGCGGCATGGGCGTCGTCTACCGCGCCTGGGATACGCTGCTGGATCGCAACGTGGCTGTCAAGCTCCTTCACTCCTCCAACCTGGGCACAGAAGGACGCGCCCGTCTTCTGCACGAAGCGCAAGCCGCCGCCCGTCTCAACCACCCTAATATCATTACTATCTATGATGCGGGCGAGCTGGAAGGCGCTTCCTACATCATCATGGAACTCCTGGATGGCGAGTCGCTCTACGATCGCCGCCCCCAAACGCTGCCCGAAATTCTCAAGGTAGCCCGCCAGATATGCACCGCTCTGGAACATGCCCACGCGCATGGCATCATCCATCGGGACCTGAAGCCGGAAAACGTGATCATTACCCGCGACGGTACGGCTAAACTGACCGACTTTGGCCTGGCCCGTTCCATGGCCAGCCGCATCACCATTGAGGGAACCATCATGGGGACGGTCTATTACCTGCCGCCGGAACAGGCGCTGGGCAAGGCTATAGACGGGCGCACCGACCTGTACTCTTTTGGCGTGATGCTTTACGAACTGGTCACCGGTCAGCTTCCCTTTAATGCGGACGATCCCCTGGCTGTCATTTCCCAACATCTCCACGCCCCGCCTGTACCGCCCAGCAGCTACAACAGCGACATTCCACCGCTGCTGGATCGGCTGATCATGCAGTTGTTGCAGAAAAACCCGGAGGATCGCCCCGCCTCCGCTGCTGAGACGAAACAAATCCTGGCCCAGGTGCTGCGCGCGCCTGTGGCCGCGGCTGCCAACGGCGTAGTCAAACTGCCGCCCTCTCCCCTGGAGCAGTTGGCTCTGGGCCGGCTGGTGGGGCGCGATCGAGAGCTGGCGGAAGCAAAAACGCTGTGGAAACAGGCCACCCTGACCCCTGGGGGCCAGCACGTCCTGTTCATCAGCGGTGAGCCGGGGGTGGGCAAAACACCCTTAATGCGCGAAATCAAGGCCCTGGCGGAGGTTTCCGGCGCCACCGTCCTGGAAGGGGAATGTTATACCAGCGGCAGCGCTCCCTATGCGCCTGTTACCCAAATGATGCGGGCGGCGTTGGCGCAGCGGGCTGGTCGGACGCCTGCCGGCAAGATCGCGGCTACTCTCCCCTCATTTTCTAACCACGTTCTGGCAGACTTGATTACGCTGGCGCCCGATTTGCAGCTTTTTTACCCAGACGTGCCGCCTAACCCATCCTACGACGCCCAGGCAGACCAACAGCGACTGTTTGAGAGCGTGACCACCGTTTGCGCTGCTTTGGCTGAACGCGCTCCCCTGATGCTCGTGATAGAAGATGTGCATTGGGCGGACAGCGGCAGCCTGGATGTGGTGCGCTACCTGGCTCGCCGCAGCCGCTTAAACAAACTGCCCGTCCTCATCGTCATGACCTACCGCGATGTAGAGTTAGACGCTGCCTGCTGCCTGGATGACATTCTCTACGACCTGACGCGCGAACGGTTGGCTTTTCGTCTGAAGCTCAATCGCTTCGACCGTGAACAAACACGCGCCTTGTTAGACGTGATGTTCCAGGAGAAAATCTCCGCCGAATTCCTGGATGCCATCTACCGCGAAACAGACGGCAACCAGTTTTTCGTGGAGGAGCTGTGCAAAGCGTTGGTGGCTGATGGGCAGCTATACCGTCGTGATGGACGCTGGCAGCGCCCCAACATGGGCGAACTGAAACTCCCGCAAAGCGTACGTGGCGCAATTCAGGCGCGCGTGGGGCGTTTGCCCGACGCTGCCCAGGAAGCGCTGCGCTGGGCTGCCGTTATCGGGCGCGAATTCGACTTTGGCACCCTGAAGTGGGCTAGCGAAATGGAAGAAGAAACGCTGATTGACGCCCTGGAAATGGCTGAACGCGCCCAGCTTATCAGCGAACTGAAACCAGAGCGCTACGCGCGTGTGCGCGCGGGCGCAGAAACGTTTGCCTTTGCCCATGCCCTCACCGTCACTGCGCTGCGCGAAAGCATGAGCGCCATCCGCCGCCGCCGCCTGCATCGTCAGGTAGCCAATGCTCTGGCGCAGCAATACCCCGACAACTACGAGGCGCTGGCTTACCATTACGCTGAGGCGGGTGACATCGAAAATGCCCGCCGTTATTACCTGAAAGCGGGCGACCGGGCGTTGGCGGTCTATACCAACCAGGAAGCGGAACGGCATTACCGCACGGCGCTGGAGTTGAGCGAAAGCGAAGGCAATGAAGCTGAACTGCGCGGACGGTTGGGCGAGGCGCTGTTTAATCAGAATCGCTATGGCGACGCTATTGCTGTCTGGTTGCAGGCGATTGCCGTTTACCGCGCCCAGGCAGCGGATGATCAGGTCGCCCGGTTGTATGCGCGGGCTGGTCGCGCCGCCTGGTATAATGGCGAAACGCCGCGCGGATTGGCGCTCTGTCGTGAAGGCATGGCGGCTGTGCCGGCAGATACGGAAACACCCGGTCTGGCTGTTTTGCTGCACGAGACCGGGCGCGCCTGCTTTTTTAATGGTCTCCCTGATGAGGCGTTGATATTTTGCCAACAGGCCATGACTCTGGCGAAAAAGCTAAAGCTGATAGATGTGCAAGCCGACACCCTGGCGACCATTGGCATTTTGCCCAAACAAACGCCCGAGGCGCGCATCGCTGCCTTGCAGCAGGCGGTTACGTTGGCTGAATCCGCCGGACTATTGGCTGTCGCCGTCCGCGCCCACGTCAATTTGAGCGGCCAATTGAAGCATTCGCTCAATCTGGCGCAGTCTCGTTTCCATAGCGCCCGCGCCCTGGAACTGACCCATCGCACGGGCGCCGTTCTGTGGAAGTTGGATGAACGGATGACCGTTTTGAACGACGCCCTGACGTCTGGTGATGTGGCAACGGCAGAACAGACGCTCGAAGAACTGCGTGAACTCATCCCCACCATGCCCATACCCGCCCACGTGATGCCCCAAATGGATATGATGGCTGCCTGGCTTGACTACCAACAGGGCAAATATGGCACGGCGATTGATTTGCTCTTACAGTGCCAGGCAGATTATCGCCGGCTGGGCGATTTGCAGCAGTTGAGCAACCTAAACTGCGACCTGGGCATGTTCTTGCGCGAGTTGAATCGGCTGGAGGAAGCGGAAGCGGCGCTGTTGGAAGCCATAGAAATTGGCGATCGCGGTTTGGGCAGCGGTCCCGTGGTGCCGCGCTGTGAGCTGGCGGTCGTGTATGCCTGCCAGGGGCGTCAGGCAGAAGCGCAGGCGCTGCTAGAACTGGTGCGCCAGTTGATTAACCAGGACCAGGCTTATCATGAACAGGCGCGACTAAACCTGTCTGAGGCGTTAATTGCCGTCCAGGAGCAGCGCTGGCCAGAGGCCATTGCCCACTTTGCTGAGGTGGCTGCCGCCACGGAGCAGCTTGACGCCCGTTGGTACCAGGGGCGCGTCCGCCTGCAATGGGCTGAAGCGCACCTGGCGCGGGGCGAAGCGGCTGATTATCAGCTTGCTTACGACCTGCTGCAACAATGTCACACCCTCTTTACGGCTATGAAGAACCCGTTCTATCTGGCAAAGGTGGAGGAGATGTTGGCAAAAATGCCGGCGCTCCCCTCCGGCGTTGCTGTTTGACCTTTCTCAACGTGGTGCAGGCATTCCAATGTTCTTCACGTTGCATCAACCGCGCTTCGACCAGCGTTTCCGTAGCGCGTTCCAGGCGATAGGCAACTAACGCCTGAAGTTCCTTGCTAATAGACGAGGCTGTTTAATACGCATAGGGCAATAGAAAAAACAATGCCCACCTGGTTAAATTTCAGGCCAGGTGGGCATTGTGTTTGGATTGTGCCCCATAGGGGAATCGAACCCCTGTTTCAGCCTTGAGAGGGCTGCGTCCTGGGCCGCTAGACGAATGGGGCAGCAGGTTGACCAGAGTGGTCAGCGGCTGACTCAGGTGGTCAGCGAGGGAATTCTAGCATATTGTTTGCCCCCCTGTCAAAAACGCGCAGAGCGGGCGGGGAGATTACAAAAGTCTGCCAGACTTTTGTAATCTGGCTTGTATCGCTACACAACCACATCGCGGCGGCGGATGAACAGGCGGTAGATGAGAAACAGGATAGCGGAGAGGGCCAGCCAGGCGTGTTGCATGACGACCGCCCGCTGACTTAGCGCCTGCGTCGTCGTTACCTGCTCCCCTCGGTAAAAAAATGTACCCAGAACGAACAGGATAACCACAGAGGCAAACACCAGGAAATCCATAAACGGCAGCCGCTCAAAGGTCGGCGCAGGACGCTTTCGCCCCCGCCGCACGCTGAAAATGAACAGGGCCAAAACGAACAGCATCAAAGCCAACACCACGACATACGTGATGACGCGCACGTTAGCGGCTGCCGCCGCTTGTTGGCTAATGCGCGGAATGATCAGCAAGTAACCAATAGCCAGAGCGTAGCCGATTATCCCCATGCGTGAATGGTTCCAATCCCGCGGCGAAAGGCGGTTAGCCAGATAGAAGGTAAAGATGCCTTGCAGGAAGGGCCAGGCAAAGAGGGAGATGAACAACAGCGCCCCCAGGTTGACGCCCAGGATGTTAATGCCGCTGTAGGTTTGCGGGTTGATCAGATTGTTGGTGATAAAGGTAGTGGGGTAGAAGCTCCAAAACACGGAAAAAAGGGCTATCTCCAGGTTGGTCAGTTTGAAGCGCACGATCAGGTCTTCAAAGATGGCGTAGTAGCTGGCGTAAATGCCGGCCATAAACAAATAGAAGATGGGGCGCTCGATGGTAAAGCCCAACCCCCGCGCGGAATATTCAAACAACAGGTTAAATAACACACAGTAAAGGATAATGCTGAACCGGCTGGATATGATTTTCATGGCATTCTCTCTTTTCGTGTAGGGTATCTGGCAGAAGATGGGCAAATCATAACAAAAAAGAAGAGGGAATACAATCCCCCAATGATCTCATGATCTCGCGCAGCATTTCGCAATCGTCCTTTCAGGGTTATAATTCAGAGGCTAACTTATTGGAAACACACTCTTTGCCCACTTTTCTATCTGGAGGCGCGCTTTGACTGACATTCGTTTTGACGTTTATTACCGCTATGATGCCATCACCCAATTCTTGCAGGCGTGGGCGGCGCAGCATCCGCGCCTTTGCCGCCTGGAAAGCCTGGGGCAGAGTTACGAGGGGCGGGACATCTGGGTGATGATTCTGACTAACTTCGACACCGGGCCCGATACAGAGAAACCTGCTTACTGGGTGGATGCCAACATTCACGCCACCGAAGTGGCGCCCTCGGCGGCGGCGTTGTACCTGATCCATAAGCTGCTGACGCAATACGGCGCGGATGAGAAAGTGACCTATGCCCTGAACAGCCGCGTCTTTTACGTTGTACCCCGCGTCAACCCGGATGGGGCAGAGTGGGCGCTGGCGGATAAGCCCAAATATATCCGCAGCAGCACCCGCCCGTATCCACGCACCGACACCCTGGATGGGTTTTATCAGGAAGACGTAGATGGCGATGGTCGTATTCTGCAAATGCGGCTCAAAGACCCACATGGCTCCTGGAAGAAGCACCCCGACGAGCCGCGCCTGATGATCCGGCGGGCGCCGGACGATTTGCCTGGCGGCGACTACTACCGGCTGTTGCCAGAAGGTCAGATTCGCAACTACGATGGGGTGACCATTAACTATGCGCCGCCCGTGGAGGGGTTGGATCTGAATCGCCAGTTCCCCGTCAACTGGTCGCCGGCGCAAGGCGGCGCGGGCGACTATCCAGGCAGCGAGCCGGAAACGCAGGCGTTGATGCGGTTCATTGCCGCCCATCCCAACATCACGGGTTCGGTCAGTTTCCACACCTTCAGCGGCGTGCATTTGCGTCCGCCGACAAAGGGCCCGGACAGCGAGTTGCCGACGCAAGACCTGTATACGTATAAGACGTTGGGCGAAAAAGGGAAGCAGTTGACGGGTTACCCCGCCATTTCTGTTTATCATGAGTTCCAATACGACCCCAAGGATTACATCAAAGGGACGTTTGACGATTGGATGTACGAGGTGATGGGCGTCTACGCCTGGACGACGGAAATCTGGAGCGTGCAGCGGCAGGCGGGGATCAAGGAGTACAAGTACATTGATTGGTTCCGCGAACATCCCCTGGAAGATGACCTGGCGGTGTTGAAATGGGCGGATGAAGTATTACCTGGGGAAGGCTATGTAGAGTGGCAGCCGTTCACGCACCCGCAGTTGGGCGAAGTTGAACTGGGCGGCTGGCACAGTTTCATTACCTGGCGCAACCCGCCGCCGCACTTGCTGGAACAGGAAATTGCGCCCCTGGCTGATTTTTGCATTTTTAACTGCCTGGTGTCGCCCAAACTGGAGTTATTCCAGCTAGATGTGGATTCCCGCGGCGACATGCACACCATCCGCCTGGTGGTACACAATACGGGCTGGCTGCCGACGAACGTGTCGGAGCAGGCGCTCAAAATGAAGGTGGTGCGTCCGCTGGAAGTGGACATCAAGCTGCCGGCAGGCGCGCGGTTGGTCATGGGGCAGATGAAGACAATGTTGGGCCAACTGCGGGGGCGTGACCATAAGCTGGCAGCCAGTTTCTGGAATAACGATGCTACCCAGGAGCGGGCTAAGGTGGAGTGGGTAGTACAGGCGGCTGCGGGAACGGAAGTGGAGTTGATGGCGGCGCATCAGCGTGCCGGCATTCTTCGCGTCGCCGTCACCCTTGGCCAGACAGAATCATGAGCTTCCTGCAAGGTTTGAACGAACCCCAACGCCTGGCTGTCACCGCCGGCGACGGCCCCGTGCTTGTCCTGGCGGGCCCCGGCAGCGGCAAAACGCGCGTCCTGACGCAGCGCATCGCCTACTTGATCCGCGAAAAGCGCGTCCCCCCCTGGCACATCCTGGCTGTTACCTTTACTAACAAAGCCGCCCGCGAAATGCGCCATCGCATCGAAGCCCTGCTAGGCGAACCCCCACGTGGCTTGACGATGGGGACGTTTCACGGCACGTGCGCTGCTATATTGCGCCGCGAAGCAGACCACCTGGCCCCCTACACCCAAGAATTTGTCATCTTTGACACTGACGACCAACGTCAGGTAGCCAAAAAAGCCCTGGCAGACTTGAACCTGGATGATAAAAAGTTCCCGCCAGCCAGAATGCTCAGCTACATCAGCGCCGCCAAGAACGAATTTATTACCCCCACCGAGTACGCCGCCACCAACTACGTCTCCGAAATCGCCCGTCGCGTCTACGCCCAATATCAAAAGCTGCTGCAAGCCAATAACGCCATGGATTTCGACGACTTGTTGATGAACACCTTGCTGCTGTTCGACCAGACCCCCGAAGTCCTGGCTAAATACCAGCAGCGGTATCATCACATTCTGGTAGATGAGTTTCAAGATACCAATACCACCCAATATGGCCTCTTGCAGCGACTGGCGCTGGGGCATGGCAACATTTTTGTCGTGGGCGACGCCGACCAATCCATCTATAAATGGCGCGGCGCGGATGTGCGCAATATCAACCGTTTTCGCCAGCAGTACCCTGAGGCGCAGATGATTTTGCTGGAGCAAAACTACCGCTCCACCCAGATCATTTTGGATGCAGCCAAGTCGGTTATAAAACACAATCGCGACCGCGTACACAAAGATTTGTTTACTGAGCGCGCAGGGGGGACCAAAATCATTATCCGTGAAGCGTATGACGAGCGCGAAGAAGCCGTGCTGGTGGTAGATGCCATGGCCAGATTGGTCTTAGAAGGGTACGAACCCGGCGATATGGCTGTCATGTACCGCACCAATGCCCAGTCTCGCGCCCTGGAAGAAGCCTTTCTGACGCGCGGCTTGCCCTACAAACTGGTAGGCGCCACCCGCTTCTATGGGCGGCGCGAAGTAAAAGACATCATTGCTTATTTGCGCCTGGTACATAATCCGGCCGACGCCATCAGCTTCAACCGCATTATCAACACGCCGCCGCGCGGCATCGGCCAGAAATCGCAAGAACAACTACAAAGCTGGGCGGCGGCTAATGAGTGGCAGCCAGGGCAGGCGCTGCTGCGGCTGGCGACGGACGCGGACGTGCAGCACTCGTTCACCGTGCGCGCCCTCACGCCCTTGCTGGCATTTGGTATGATGCTGCATGAATGGATTACCTTGAGCGACGGTTCTGGCGTGGGCGAACTGGTTGACCTGATTCTGCAAGACACCCGCTATCGCGACTACATTGACGACGATACGGAGGAGGGGGAAGAGCGTTGGGGGAACGTGATGGAATTGCGCGGCGTGGCTAACGCCGATGCTGAAATCAGTTTGAGCGCTTTCCTGGAACAGGTAGCGTTGGTTTCCGACGTGGATAACCTGCAGGAGACGGCCAATGCGCCTACGCTGCTAACGCTGCACGCGGCTAAAGGGTTGGAGTTTCCCGTGGTATTTATTACGGGGCTAGAGGAAGGGGTGTTGCCGCACATTCGCGCCTTTGAAGACATGGAGGAGTTGGCGGAAGAGCGCCGGCTTTTCTATGTGGGGCTGACGCGAGCCAAAGACAGGCTGTATTTGCTGCACGCCCATCGCCGCGCGGCTTATGGGCAGGCGGATGTCGCCCAGCGCTCTGGGTTCCTGCAAGAGATTCCGGGCGAACTGGTGGAAGGCGGCGGTTATGGCAGTCGTCCCGAACGCCGTCCAGCCAGCCGCGACTGGCAGTGGAACCGTCCCGCCTCTTCTTTGACTAACCAGACGCAGCCATCTACCGCCGGGCGCGCCAATCGGCCCGCCCCGCCCGCCGCGCCGGAGAGGGAGCGGTCTACACCGCCCCGTTTTGCGCCCCCCGCGTCCCGTCAGGAACCGCGCCCTGAACCGGCGGCTGCGTCGCGCCCCGCCTATCGCACGGGCCAGCGCGTGCGGCACGCCCGCTTTGGCGAAGGGTTTGTGATTGAGATAAAGCGCACGGGCGACGACGAGGAGATCGTGGTGGCTTTTTCTGGCGAAGGCATCAAGCGGCTGGCAGCCAGTATGGCAAACCTGGAACTGATTGCGTAGCGCCTTGCTCTGGAACATGAATTACTTAATTGACGGCCATAATCTGATAGCCAAAATGCCTGATCTGTCTCTGGCAGACCCAGACGATGAGGCGCAACTGGTGCGGCGGCTGCAAATGTGGGCGGCTGCTCGTCGCAAGCGGCGGGTTATGATTATTTTTGATAAGGGAGTCGTTGCCGGCAAATCCGCTCAACTCTCCAACAATCAAGTCCAGGTCTATTTTGCGCCCGCCAGCCAGACGGCTGACAGCCTGCTGGTGCGGCACATTGCCCGTGTGCAGAATCCGGCAGAGCATACCCTGATCAGCAGCGATCGCGCCGTTATGGCTGCCGCGGAGGCGCGCGGAATGCGCGCCATTTTTGCGGAGGTGTTCGCGGCGCAAATGGAAGAGGAACGCCAACCGCCGCCGCCCGCGCCAACTGAACCCACCTTAAGCGCCGCCGAAATTGCCGAGTGGTTAGACCTTTTTGGGCCTGTGCCTGAACGTCCCCCCGCGCCGCCGCGCCTGTCGCCGCGCCCGGCGGCCCCCCCGCCTACAGCAGCGCCTCAGCCGCTGCCGCGTGTATACTCGCCAGAAGAGTACAAGGCTGGCCTGGCGCACATGAGTCCAGAGGAGTTAGCCGACTGGTTAGCCCTGTTTGGCCCGGAGCCAGCGCCAGCGCCGTCAAACGCAGCCCCAGCCGAAGCCCCGCCGCCTGTTCGCCGCCAGCCTGCCGAACGAGGGCGCAGCCTGGCTGTGGAAGACGAACGCAAAGAGGGGCGGGCGCGGTTGACGCCAGAGGAGATTGATCTGTGGTTGGAGCAGTTTGGCGGTGAAGATCCACGCCGCCAGGGTTAACGATGCCCAGCCGGGTCTCTAATCTAGCTCCAAAGTTAATCTCATGAATGGTTTATGTTGCCGGCATAGACTACTCCTAATCTTGGTTGGGAATAAGAGGAACTCCTCCCCCCCTAAACTGGCACGAGAGAAACGCGACTGGAACAACCCCCAACCAAGACCAGGCAATGCCTGCCCCTCCCTCGAATTGGGCGTTGACCGAAAAGTGTTCAGGTACTCCCCTCCTGGTGCCTGGACGTTAAAGAAACCGCCTCTGCGCCCTGCAGGGGTGGTTTTTTTCTTTTAGCTGTACCAATGCCCAAACCATTTCTTGCCCCCAAAAGATCCACAAAAAGATACCCTTAGCCAACAAATTCCTATTGGCGTTGATTTCGTTATATGTTATACTGTTTCTTGTACCTCGCTGTCCCTGTAGTTTGCCAGATTTCACAGCCTGCACAACAACTCTAATCCCCTAAAGACGCTCTTTGTGGGTAAGGGTTCTACCACTTCTGTTGTGTCAGGGACAACTAAAGAAGCAAACAAACCAATAATTACACTTCTACGCTTGCGGAAGCATGAGACATTTCTTCTTGTGTGTATGGGCCGATGTAAATACCATGTCTAAGGTGTTTTACCGGCTTTGCGTCGTTGGTCGCTGCCCAGTTGGTGATACCTGACTGATGAAAACGTCAGCGAAATTTTAGCGTTTGTATCAGACAAGGAGGGGTTATACGGTCCAATTTCTGAAAGCAAGTGAAGTAAATGGATGTCGTTGTCCCGCGTTGATGCTTACCTTTTGGTTGGCTTCACGCTTTGTAAGTTTGCAGAAAGTTTCTAATTGTTGCCCATAGAAAGGAGAACCTGAGTAGTATGTTTA
>CAYQYJ010000094.1:0-2708 GCA_964421605.1 uncultured Ardenticatenaceae bacterium
CACGAAAAACTTGCATAGAACCATCGCCTATGATAGCTTTATGCGCAGTACCCGGCATTTTCCAGCAATGCCTGGGCGCTATTTTTTTGTAACCATGCCGCGCACCCACTCGCGCCCCTAACCAACAATCAAACAGGTATGAGTTCAGACCAAATCCTGCTCAACGCCGAAAATGTTTCCTTACATTTTGGCGGCGCCGCTGTACTCAGCAATGTCAATTTTGACGTCAAAAAGGGGGAAATCCGCGCCATCATCGGCCCCAACGGCGCCGGCAAAACCTCCATGCTTAACTGCATCAGCGGCTTCTACCGCCCGCAGGCAGGTCGCGTCATGTTCCAGGGGCATGACCTCACCAAGACGCCCCCCTACAAAATAGCCAGTTTGGGTCTGGCGCGCACGTTTCAAAATATTGCCCTGTACACAGGCTTGAGCACCCTCGACAACCTCATGGCTGCCCGCCACATCCACATGAAGCAAAACAGCTTGCAGAGCATGTTGTATTGGGGCGCAGCCCAACGAGAAGAAGTAAAGCACCGCCAGGTCGTAGAAGAAATTGTAGACTTCCTGGAAATCGCCCACGTACGCAAAGCCATCGTCGGCGCGCTGCCCTACGGCTTGCGCAAACGGGTGGAATTGGGACGCGCCCTGGCGCTGGAACCCACCCTGCTGCTGTTGGATGAACCCATGGCCGGCATGAACGTGGAAGAAAAAGAAGACATGGCCCGCTTCATTCTGGACATCCACGAACGGCGCGGCATCACCGTCATCTTGATCGAACACGACATGGGCCTGGTCATGGACATCTCCAACCGCGTGGTTGTCCTGGATTTCGGCGTAAAAATTGGGGATGGCGTACCAGACGACATCAAAAACGACCCCGCCGTCATCCATGCCTACCTGGGCCAGGCCTGACATGCACCACCCCCCAGCGCCCACCCTACCGCTCGTTGCCCGTTGCCTGCCGACTGTTTTCCGTTTTCCGTTGCCTGTTGCCTGTTGCTTGTTACCATGACCCCTCAAACCCTTCCCCAACATTTTCAACAGCTTGCCGCCCACTACGGCGCGCAAAAAGTGGCGCTGCGCCAGAAAGAGTTCGGCATCTGGCAGGAATTCAACTGGCAGCAATCCTATGAAAACGTGCGCGATTTTGCCCTGGGGTTGATCGCCCTGGGCATGCAGCGCGGCGACCACGTGGCTACCGTGGGGGATAATGACCGCCAATATTTATGGGGCTATCTGGCGCTGCTGGCTGTGGGCGGCGTTCAGGTAGGCTTGTTCACCGACGCCATCAGCAACGAAATTGCCTACATTGTGGACCACAGCGACGCCTGTTTTGTCCTGGCGAAAGACCAGGAACAATGCGACAAACTGCTGGAAATCCGGCAGCAAATACCCAAAGTCAGGCATGTCATTTATTGGGACGATCGCGGCTTGTGGAATTACGATGACCCCTGGCTCATTTCCTTTGCCCAGGTTCAGGAACTGGGCCGCCAGCTTTTGGCGCAGCAGCCCAACCGCTTTGAACAAGAAGTAGCCCTGGGGCGCGGCGACGACTTGTGCATCCTCTGTTACACCTCTGGCACCACCGGCTTGCCCAAAGGGGCCATGCTCACCCACCAAAACTTAATTTTTGTCACCAACGCCTACCAGGAGGTAGACGTCCGTTACGACACCGATAACCACGTCAGCTTGCTGCCGCTGGGCTGGATTGGCGAGCACGCCCTGGGCGTGGCCCCCCACGTGATCAACGGCGTCATCATGAACTTTCCCGAAGAGCCAGAAACGGTGCAGGAAAACGTGCGCGAAATCGCCCCCGAAGGATTGCTCTACAACTCCCGCCTCTGGGATAACCTGGTGGGCATGGTGCAAGTCCGTATTAGCGAATCCTCCTGGCTCAACCGCAAACTATACGACACTTTCCTTCCCGTGGGCTACAAAGTCGCTGACCGGCGCTTCACCCAAGATCGCCTGGGCTTAGGCGCGCGCCTGGCTTACACCGTCGGGGACTGGCTGGTCTTTTCTCCGATTCGGGACCGGCTGGGCCTTTCCCGCATTCGCGCCGCCTACACCGCTGGCGCGGCGCTCAGTCCAGACGCCATGCGCTTTTTCCACGCCCTGGGCATTAATTTGAAGCAGATTTACGGCTCCACAGAAGTAACGGGCGGCGTCACCCTGCATCGGAACAATGACATTAAATTTGCCAGCGTCGGGCAGCCGGCCCCCGGCATTCCCATGCGTATCTCCGCTGAAGGCGAAATTCTCATTGGCGGCCCCACTGTGTTCCAGGGGTATTACAAAAATCCCGAAAAGACGGCGGAAGCGCTGGTTATTGACCCCGACGGCTCCCGCTGGTTCCGCACGGGCGACGCCGGCTACATTGATGAGGACGGTCACATCATCTACCTGGATCGGGTAAAAGACATGATCACCCTCTCCAATGGCGAACGCTTCTCGCCCCAGTTCATCGAAGGGCGGCTGAAGTTCAGTCCCTACATTCGGGATGTAATGGCCATTGGCGATCAAACGCGGGATTATGTGACCGCGTTGATAATCATTGAGTTTGCCAATGTCAGTAGTTGGGCTGAACGGCGGGCTGTTGGCTATACCACGTTTACGGACCTGTCGCAAAAACCAGAAGTCTACGATCTGGTGTTAAAAGCCGTCAAACAGGTGAATGAGAATTTGCCGCCGCAGGGGCGGGTGCGGCG
>CAYQYJ010000094.1:2808-9524 GCA_964421605.1 uncultured Ardenticatenaceae bacterium
GAGGAAATAGGGAATGAACTGGCAGCTTCTCCCCCAATTCGCCATTACGGGACTGCTGGGTGGCGGGCCCATTGCCCTGCTCGCCTTGGGTCTGGTCTTGATATACAAATCGTCTGAAATTTTCAACTTCGCCCACGGGCAAATGCTCCTGATCGGCGCCATGGCTACCTGGTGGTTCTCTTCCGATCAGGCGTTGGGCCGCATTTTTCCAGGAGAGGAGCAGTTTGTCCTGCGCATTGCCCTGGCTATCCTACTGGCTTTACTCACCTCCATCGTTTTGGGCCTGGTCATTGAGCGTCTGGCGCTGCGCCCCATGACCGGCCAGCCGCTGCTATCCATCATTTTAATGACCCTGGCTCTCAGCCAGGTTTTGCAAGGCTTAACCATTCTCACGTTTGGCACCACGCAGCGCAATTTTCCCGTCCTGTTTTCCACGTCTGACCCCTACCGCATCACGCTGCCCCTGGCGCAAGCCGCCGGGGCCATCGCTGACTGCACTTTTGCTTTCGGCGGCGACCCGCAGCCCGGCTGTCTCATTGTCATCATCCGCCAGGACTTATTCTGGTCCTTTGTCATTGCCATGATTTGCGTGGTGCTGCTCTACGCCTTCTTCCAATACACCCGCACGGGCCTCTCGATGCGCGCCACCGCCGAAGACCACGAAACCGCGCAGGCGGTGGGCATTCGCATCAATCGCGTATTTGGCTTTTCCTGGGCGATTGCCGGCATCATCGCCACCATCGGCGGCATCCTCATCGCCACCGCCAGCGGCTTGAGCCTCGGTCTATCCGTCGTCGTGCTGGCTGCCTTCCCCGCCGTGCTGCTGGGCGGCCTGGAATCTATTCCAGGCGCAGTCATTGGCGGGTTAATCATTGGCTTGTTTCAAGGACTTGTGGCCCTGCCCAACAACGACTTCTTCCTGGGCGAAGAAGCCGCCCAGGCCATCCGCAATGCCAAAGAAATCACCCCCTACATCATTCTCTTGCTCGTCCTCATCATTCGCCCCGATGGCCTATTTGGGCAAAAACGAATTGAACGCATTTAGAATTCTAACCCGATTTTCCAAAATCCGCCCTACCCACAAGGCACACAGCACACGCTTCTAACCACTGACCACTGTTCACTGACCACTCGCCACTGTTCACTGACCACTATCTTCGAAGGATGACTTATGGCCATTCCCAGACCCGCGGGAGATTTTGATCGCCACTATGAACAAGACATGGCTGTGCTGCGCCGCCCCTGGCAGGTTGGCGTGCTGCTCCTGTTCCTGTTGGCTCTGTACCTGCTGCCCCTCTACGGCAGCGGCACGCTCATTTCCCTGGTAAACCGCATTGGCATTTTCATCATTGCCGTGCAAGGGCTAAACCTTCTCACCGGCTACACAGGTCAGGTCTCCCTGGGACAGGCGGCTTTTATGACCGTTGGCGGCTACGTCTCCGCTCTGTTAGTGGGCAACCTGGGCTGGAGTTTCTTCCTGGCTTTGCCCGTAGCCGGATTGGCTGCCGGCCTGGTGGGGCTGATATTTGGCTTGCCCTCGCTGCGCGTCAAAGGCTTCTATCTCGTCATGGCCACCCTGGGGGCGCAGTTCATCATCCCCTGGCTGGCGCGCAACATGTATCAGGACGTCCTCAATGGCGCGCAAGGCCTCAACGTGGTCGTCGCCAGCCTGAAACTTCCCGTCATAGCCAACACCTGCTTCTTGGGCACGACCTATGAGGCAGCCGCCAATGCCTGCTATTTTCGCTTTGGCGACCCCGCCTCTTTTCTATTTATCACTGTGACGGTACTCATCATCACCACCATTGCCGCCCACAACATCTCCCGCAGCCGCTTTGGCCGCGCCCTGGTCTCCGTGCGTGATAATGACCTGGCTGCCGAACTGCTGGGCATCAACCTGTTCACCTACAAGCTGCGCGCTTTCTTTCTGGCAGCGGTCTATGCCGGCATCGCCGGCGCCCTCCTGGCCCACAACCTGCGCTTCATCAATTCCGAAACCGTTAACCTGACCAGTTCCGTCCTGATGCTCGGGATGCTCGTCGTTGGCGGCTTGGGAACCAGCGTTGGCCCCTTCTTTGGCGCCACCCTTGTACTCCTTATCGAAGAAGCCGTCATCATTCTCACGCCCATTCTCATTGACCTCATCCCGGCCATCGAAGGCACCGCTTCAGCCGCTCTACGCCCCCTCATCTTCGGCCTGGCTCTGATGCTCTTTCTGGTCTTCGAACCGCGCGGCCTGGCTTATCGCTGGCAGTTGCTCAAAGCCGCCTGGCGCCTGCGCCCCTTTGCTCACTAGAGCAAAGACCTTTGCTCACTAGTAGGACAATTTGCTAAATTGTCCACTCCCTCTGTAGGACAATTTGCCAAATTGTCCACTCCTGTAGGACAATTCGCTAAATTGTCCACTTGTCACCACAAGGAGGTGATCGCATTTGCCCTAAAACAACCACAAACCCCCCACCGTTTGTCTACAGCGCTACAGCCACATCCGTGGCTGTGACAAACGCGCTCAGGCGTGACGCTTCAGCGTTTGACGCTTCGGCGTTTGACGTTTTAGCGTTTGGCGCTTTAGCGTTTGGCGCTCTAGCGTTTGGCGCTCTAGCGCCCCACTGCTAACCCATTATGAAACACTCTTTTGAGGAGAAGAAAATGTTGAAAAGTATACGATATCTGGTCATCATGATACTCTTGTTGGGCATCCTGGCGGCGTGTGGCTCTCCGGCCGACGAAACCCCCACCCAGGCCCCGGCAGCCACCGAAGTCATGGAAGAGCCCACGGAAGAACCGATGGAAGAACCCACCGAAGAGCCGATGGAAGAACCCACCGAGGAACCGATGGAGGAACCCACCGAAGTGCCCACCGAAGAACCGATGGACACCTCCACCATGACAATTGCCGAGATTGCCGCCGCCGACCCCAACTTCTCGATGTTGCTGGCGGCTGTGCAAGAAGCCGGTCTGGCTGACGCCCTCAGCGGCGGCGAACTCACCGTCTTTGCCCCCACCAACGAAGCCTTCGAAGCCCACGCCGCCATGGGCGGCGGTGACGTAGACGCCGACACCCTGCTCTACCACGTCGTGGAAGGCGCCGTTATGTCTGCCGATGTGGCCGGCATGACCTTTGCCCCCACCATGCTCGAAGGCCGTAACGTCAGCATTGACGTCCGCGACGGCGGCGTGTGGCTCAATGGCGAAGCCAATGTGGTGATGGCGGACGTGCCGGCATCCAACGGCGTTATCCACGTCATTGACCACGTCCTCATCCCCCGTTCCGTCTCCTTCTACCACTTCGGCGACCTGTCCGGGCCCCTTGCCGGCATCACCGCCCCCCTGGTCACCGGCTTTAACGACGCCGTCGCCGCCGCCAACGCCGGCCGCGGCGTGTACGGCGCCACCATCAACCTGGAATTCACCGACACCCAGAGCAGCGTTGACGCCGCTGTAGCCGCCTACGACCGCTACACCAGCGAAGACGACAACGTCCTCGTCATGTTCACCTACGGTTCTGGCGACGGCGAAGCCCTGGCTAGCCGCTTCCGTGAAGACCAGATCCCCAACCTGGCTGCTGGCCTCAGCTCCGTCGCCTTCTACGGCGTTGACTCTGGCTACACCTTTGGCTACGCCCCCATCTACCCCGAACAGTTTGGTCTGTTCCTGGACTACATCACTGCCAATTGGGACGCCGTCAAACCCGCCGGCGCTGGCGACGAAATCAACCTGGCTTACATTAGCTGGCCCACCGCCTACGGTCAGGGCGCCCTCACCCCCGAAAGCCGCGCCTATGCCGAATCCCTGGGCGTGACCATCGTGGCTGAAGAGATCATTGACCCCACCAACCCCGCCACCGACACCACGCCCGCCATCCTCAACGCTCAGGCTGCCGGCGCCAACGTCATCTACACCAACACCCTGGCTTTCGGCCCCGCTGGCATCCTCAACGGCTTGGGCGTCCTCGGCTTGCGCCAGAGCTTCCTGGTAGGCGCCAACAACTGGGCCATGGACCTGGCTACCTACGCTTACCTGAGCGACCCCGCTCTGGCAGTAGGTCTGATCACCGCCTTCCCCTACCTGTGGTGGACCGATCAGGACAATCCTGGCATCCAGTACATCAGCAAAGTCTTCACCGAGAATGAACGTCCGGTGGAACTGCAATCCGTTGGCTACCTGCTCACCTTCGCCGGCGTAGACCTGACCATCAAGGCTATGCAGAAAGCCATAGACGACAATGGCTGGGCTGGCCTCACGGGTGAAACCGTCACGCAAGGGCTAATCGGTCTGGGCGAGACGGAAGTGCTGGACGGCGTCTTCCTGGTAGACTTTAGCGGCAACAACCGCTCCCCGCGCATGGCGCAAATTCGCCAGATTCAAGGCGGCCCGGACGCTTTCGTGGTCCTGCAAGACTTCACCGAAGCCCCCCTGCTGCGTCCCGCCGAAACGTTCGAGCTTCCCTAACAAATTCGCACAGATTACAAAAGTCTGCCAGACTTTTGTAATCTAACCCAAAACGTAGGGGCAGGTTTCCAAACCTGCCCCTACACTCACCACTCACCACTCACCACCATCCCCGCCGCGGAAGAGGCTTATGCTCAAGATCAACAATATCGAAGTGATATACAGCGAAGTAATTCTGGTGCTGCGCGGCGTCTCGTTAGAGGTGGGCCCGGGGCAAATCGTCTCCTTATTGGGCGCCAATGGCGCCGGCAAAACCACCACCCTCAAAGCTATATCTGGGCTGCTGCTGCGCGAAAATGGCGCCGTCACCCGTGGCAGCATTGAATTCGAAGGGCGGCGGCTGGATAAATTGCCGGCAGAAGAAATCGCCCGCCTGGGAATTATACAAGTGCTAGAAGGTCGCCGCCTCTTCCAACACCTGACCACCGAGGAAAATTTACGCACAGGCGCGCTCATTCACAACATCAGCAACAGCGAAGTCGCCCGCCGTCTCGACGAGGTGTATCATTTCTTCCCCTTGCTGCAAAACTTGCGCCACAAAACAGCCGGCTACCTTTCCGGCGGCGAACAACAAATGGTCGCCATCGGCCGCGCCATCATGGCCAAGCCCCGGCTAATGTTGTTGGACGAACCCTCCCTGGGGCTGGCCCCGCTGCTGGTGCAAGAAATCTTTGAAATCATACGCAAAGTAAATGCCGAATCCGGCGTTTCCATGCTCGTCGTCGAACAAAACGCCAGCGTCGCCCTACGCACCTCGGAATCCGCCTACGTCATGGAAACAGGCCGTATTGTGCTGGACGGCCCTTCGACCCAATTAGCCCAAAACGCCGACATCAAAGAGTTCTATCTAGGCTTGACCCAATTAGGCGAACGCAAAAGCTACCGCGAAGTCAAACATTACAAACGCCGCAAACGCTGGCTAGGGTAAGCCCGCCCTGCACGGCGGGTTGCCAACCCGACCCTGAACAATGCCACATTCCGCCCCTGGGCAATCCCACCGCCGTCATCTACAACCCGGAGAGAAAAAATGAGCGAACTGGACGAGCGTATCGCCACCCTGGTAGCCGCAGCCTACGAAAACACGGAACTGATGCGGCAGCGGTTGGACAATGCCGGCATCTCCCCCACCGACATCCGCACCATCGCCGACCTCAGCCGCATTCCCGTTCTGCCCAAAGACGAAGTCGTCGCCTTGCAGCAAGCCCACCCACCCTTCGGCGGCATGTTGGGCGTCCCCCTGAGCCAGGTGCGCCACATCTTCTTCTCCCCCGGCCCCATCTACGAACCAGACGCTGGCGACGACGACTCCCTCATCCGCATGACCCAACTGGCCCTGACCCAAAGCGGCTTCACCCCAGACGACATCGTCCTCAACACCCTCTCCTACCACCTGGTGCCCGCCGGCCTCCTCCTGGATCAAGCCCTGACCGGCCTGGGCTGCGTCGTCGTCCCTGGCGGCGTCGGCAACAGCGAACTTCAGCTAAAAATGATGGCCGATCTAGGCGTAACCGCCTACGTTGGCACGCCCAGCTTCCTCATCAGCCTGCTGCAAAAAGCCGGCGAGATGGGCCACGACTTCCCCCAACGCTACCGCCTGCGCAAATCCTTCCTCACCGCCGAACCCCTCTCCGCCCCCATCCGCCACACCCTCGTCGAAACCTACGGCCTCAGCGTGGGCAACGCCTACGCCACCGCCGAACTCGGCTTCCTGGCCCTAAACACCACCGGTGGCATGGCTATGCAGCTCCTCCCCGAACCTATCGTGCAAATCGTTGACCCCGACACAGGCCAAGACGTCGGCGCCGGCGAAGTCGGCGAAGTCGTCGTCACCAATTTCAGCCGCGCCTACCCCCTCATCCGCCTGGGCACAGGCGACATGGCTGTGAACGTAGACCCCCACCCCGGCCACAGCCGCCAGGAAGAACGCGCCATTATGCTCGTCGGTCGCCGCGGCGAAGCCGTCAAAATACGCGGCATGTTTGTCCACCCCAACCAGCTTCGCTTCGCCGCCGCCCAGGCTGGCTACACCGGCGGCATTCAAGGCATAATCACCCGCCCCGACCTGCGCGACCATTTCCTCGTGCGCGTAGTCGGCGCCGGCGATGCCGCCGCCGCCGCCCATCTCCAGGAAGCCATCCGCCAGGTCTGCCGCGTGCGCGTAGACGAACTCGCCTTCGTAGACGCCATCCAGGGCGCCGCCATGCTAGACCAACGCCATTGGGACTAACCCCCGTAGGACAATTTGTTAAATTGTCCCTTCTTCC
>CAYQYJ010000094.1:9624-10820 GCA_964421605.1 uncultured Ardenticatenaceae bacterium
CAACGCCATTGGGACTAACCCCCGTAGGACAATTTGTTAAATTGTCCCTTCTTCCTGTAGGACAATTTGTTAAATTGTCCCGAACTACCCCCTGCCAATACACCATTGAATCCCCCCCTACACACCACCCCCTCCCACAAAATCCTCCCCAATCCCCACCAAATCGTGGGACAATTTGCCAAATTGTCCTCGCAAACGCCGCAAAACGCACAACTCTCCCGAAATCGTCCCCAAGAATCGCAAATAATCAAGCAACTTATTGAATTATCCAATCCGGCCCGACAACGACATACCATTGAATCCCGAAAAAACACCATCCCCCCGGTCGCGCCCGTCCGCCTCACCCGCGCCAGCTTCAGGGTGGTGCAAGGCACTGGCCGAACAGTTTTGGCTTGTTGGAACTCCTGTAGCCAGTGCCTCGCACCTGTATAGTTACAAACAACTTTCGCTTTGTCCGCGATTGCCCTATAATACCCGCCTGGCAACAAGGCGCGACACAGTTCAATGCGCCGCCCTCAAGACCCAAGCGTGAGGTACATGAAATTATCCGTCATCATCCCCGTCTATAACGAAGACGCCACCTTTGTGGAACTGCTGCGCCGCGTCCACGCCGTCCCCGTAGAAAAAGAGATCATCGTTGTAGACGATGGTTCACAAAACAGCGTTGCACCATACATCCGTAACGTAGACATTCCCGAACTGCGCTTCTTCCAACACGCCCAAAACCAGGGCAAAGGCGCAGCCATCCGCACCGGTCTGAGCCACGTCACCGGCGACGTTATCATCATCCAGGACGCCGACTTTGAATACTTCCCCGAAGATTACGTAGCCTTGATGCGCGTCTATCAGGAGCAGCAGGCCCGCGCCGTCTACGGCGTGCGCGACCTGAGCCACCGCAGCCTCGTCATGCGTTGGGGTAACTACTTCGTCACCTGGGTTGCCAACCTCCTTTACGGCAGCAAACTGGTGGACATGGAAACCTGCTACAAACTGGTAGACGCCAGCCTTATGCAGTCGCTGCAACTCGAAAGCAGCCGCTTTGAAATTGAAGCCGAAATCAGCGCCAAGCTCCTGCGCGCCAACGTCAAAATCGTGCAAACGCCCATTCGCTACGAACACCGCGAAGAAGGCAAAAAACTGACCCCCCTGGACGGCCTGCCCACCATCCTCTGGCTGTTCAAATGCCGCTTCTGGCA
>CAYQYJ010000095.1:0-10801 GCA_964421605.1 uncultured Ardenticatenaceae bacterium
CCGCCAGACGGCGGTGGCGCCCGTTGTACATCTGCTGGTGAATGCCGGCATTCTCTCCCCCAAAGCGTGGTAAATCTTTCACTACAAGAAGAACCAACATGACGACAAAACTCAATCTGGGCTGCGGCTACAACATCTTAGATGGTTATGTAAACATTGACAAGGTGCAGACAACCCCCCAGACAATTGTAGGCAACATATTGACCCTGGACTACCCGGATCAAAGCGTAGCCGAGATTTATCTACGACACGTCATAGAGCATTTCTTTGAGGATGAAATTCGCCAGCTTCTGCAAAATTGCCACCGGATGTTGCAAGTTGGCGGCTGCCTGATTGTGGAAACGCCTGACTTTGAGCGGATTGTAGAAGCCTGGCACAGTGGCGCGCTGTCCAAACAACTGCTTAACTGGACCTTATTTGGCTTTACCGCCCACGAGACCACCAGAGAGCGAGACATCCACATGCTGCACAAATACGTCTTTGACGTTGAGCTTTTATCCGCCTTTTTAGAACAGGTTGGCTTTGCCGTAACAACCGTCGAAAAAGGGGTCAGACCCTCCAACTACAACCCCCAATATGGCGATTTTTTCACCGCCATGAAAGTCACGGCGTGTAAACGCGCTTGAACTCTAGTCGCTTTGATTTTTGTGCGATGCCGGCATACTTCCTCAGCATCGGCAGCAACCTGGAACCGCGCCAGAACATCCCCCGCATCTTGCTGGCGCTGCTGCAACTCTCCCCCACCCTGGACGTCAGCCGCATTGTCGAAACGCGCCCCATCCACATGGCTTCCACGCACAACTTCCTGAACCTGTCGCTGCGGCTGATCACCAACCTGGACGCCGCCACTTTGAAGCCGCAGCTAAATCAGATTGAGCTTAATCTGGGGCGCGACCGCCGCCATCCTGACAGCAAGCGCCAGGACCGTCCCGCCGACCTGGACATTTTGTTTGCCCTGCCCCACGACACCCAAACGGTCAATCCCCAATGGATTCCAGCAGAACCCTATATTCGCCCCATGCTGCTGGAGTTGATAACGTTCCTGGGTCTGGCCTGCCCGATACCCCCTGTACCGCTGCCGCCAGGGGTGGAGATGAAGGTTTTGGGCCAACGGCTGGGCGCAAAACCTGTTACCCTGACAAAGGAACATATCCTATGACAGAACCAACGACCAGACAGGCAGCCCTGGTGACCGGCAGCGCCGTTCGCCTGGGCAAAGCCATTGCCCTGGCTCTCGCTGCCGCCGGCTACGACATTGCCCTTCACTTCCACAGCTCCGCCAACGCGGCGGCGGAAACGGCGGCGGAAATTCGCCAGTTGGGCGTGCGCTGCGAACTGTTTTCCGCCGACCTGCGCCAGCCAGAGCAAATTGACAGCCTGCTGCTGCAAGCCGCGGCGGTTTTTCCCCATCTGAGCGCCTTAATCAACAGCGCCTCTGCCTATGCCCAGGCAGCCATCATGGACACCACACCCGCCCTGTTTGACCAGCAGTTTACCCTGAACCTGCGCGCCCCTTTCTTTTTGACCCAGGCGTTTGCCCGTCACATCGGGCAGGGCTGCGTCATCAACATCATTGACAACAAGATTGGCTTCAACCAATACCAATATGCCGCCTATCTATTAGCCAAAAAAGGGCTGGCAGAGTTCACCCGCATGGCTGCTTTAGAACTGGCGCCGGCAGTGCGCGTAAATGGCGTGGCGCCTGGGGTGGTGCTGCCGGCAAAAACCCGCAGCCAGACGTACATTCAATGGCGTATCCAGGGCATCCCCCTGCGCCGTCAAGGGACCACGCACCACATTACCCAAGCCATTCTCAGCCTGCTACAAAACGAATTCATCACCGGGCAAGTGCTGGTCGTGGACGGCGGCGAATCCATTACCAATGCCGGCCAAAACGCCGGGGATTATGACCAGAACCAGGTTTGAAGCCGGGCTGATTCACGCACAACACTTATTTTCACCACAAAACCCGCCAGGAACACAAAAGCTGAATCGTCCTGCCAATCAATCAGACAGCGAGAGGTAAATATGACAGGCTACATCATGCTGGCAGGTGGAGCGGAGTTTGGCGGGGCTATGGCTGTGCCTGACAGACGAGCCCTGGAACTGGCCGGCGGCCCAGAAGCCCAAATTGGCATCATTCCCGCCGCCGCCGCGCCAGACCAAAACCACCAGCGGGCCGGCGACAATGGCGTGCGCTGGTTCATCAGCCTGGGGGCGCAGTCTATACAGTTGATTCCCCTACTGGATCAGCTATCTGCCAGCCAGCCCGCAGTGGTGATGGCTGTGCGCCAGAGTCGCCTGATTTACTTGTTGGGCGGATTCACCCATTACCTGGGGCAAACACTGCGCGACAGCCCTGCCTGGGTCGCAGCCACAGCGGCTCATGCGGCAGGTGCGGTCATTGCCGGCAGCAGCGCCGGCGCAATGGTCTTATGTTCCCACTACTACGACCCTACGCGCGATCAAATCGCTGCCGGATTGGGCCTGGTAAAAAACGCCTGTGTGCTGCCGCACCATAACACGTTTGGTCAGCGTTGGGCAGGCGCTCTGGCGCAACGACTGCCTGGCGTTGTCCTTATCGGCATAGACGAACGCACAGGCATGATCAACGATGGTCCACAAGGCGCATGGCAGGTGTACGGGCAGGGAGCGGTGACGCTGTATCATCAGGGACAACCCACGCGGCGCGAAAGCGGTCAGCCGTTCACGTTATAAGGCGCTTCCCATGCGCGGGGCGAAGCCACAGCAAATAAAAATAGTGTGCCGTTGTAGCCCGATTTTGGAAAATCGGGCGGGCGATTTGGGAAAATCGCCCTACTATTTACGAAGCAGCGGTTCCAATTCACTCCCCTCCGGCGTATCCATCACCTGCCAGCCCAGCGCTAAAATTTGTTCCCGCAACTGGTCAGCAACCTGCCACTGCCGCTGGCTGCGCGCTGCCGTTCGCTCTTGCACCAGGGACAGCACCCGCGACGACGGCTGCGGACGAGGCGCGACAGCCGTTGCCAGCTCCGCCTGTACCGCTGCGGCTTCCGCCCAAATCGCCGGCGGCACGCCAGCGCCCGCTTGTGGCAATCGCCAGTCGCCTAAAGCCGCTAAGGGAAACATTTTACCCGATCGCATAGACGCCGTATCCGTTTCCCCCGGACGTAAAATAGTCACCCGCCCCGCCCCCATAACGCGGCACTCCCCTCGTCCCAGGTCCATAACCAGCGCCGTGTGTTCGTCAATACCCAGGATTGTCTGACCTGCCGGCAAAAGCTGCCGCAGCCGTTCAAATCGTACTCGCCCCATATAGCAGTGACTCGTGTCCAACTCCTCCCCTCCATCCCGGTTATTCCAATGAGGAACCACAATCAGCGACAGACCAAACTGACCAAAGTAATCCAGCCCCGGCTTCCAATGCAGATCTTCCCCTACCTTATAAATCTCATACACAGGCATGGCGTAAGCGCTAAAAGCCAGCGTCGCCGAACTGGACAACATCAACGTCGCTCCCAGATGATGACGGGCGCGAATCATGTGCAGCGCCAGACTGTCCCGCAGTTGGCGCACCGCATACGACGGGCTGCCAGGCCCCAACAACAACCAATTGCACCGCAAAATAGGCTCCACAATCGCTTTCTCATCAGGACTGAACGGCGTCCCCCGCTGGCGCGCCGGCACTACCTGAATCTCCGGCTGATAATTCTGCAATCGCCGCGCCAGGAACTCGCCAATTTTGCCGGCAACCCGATCCGAATTAGGTTCAAATCCAGCCGGCGTCTCTAAAATGGCAATGCGCGGCGGTTCCCCTAACTGCTGCGCCGTATACTCGTGTGTCTTTCCACTGGAAGCCAACGTCTCGCCCGAACCAAACAGGACAATCTGACCAGGATGAAAGGGGGCATGTGTGTCCATGACGGTAGTTCCTTACAACAGACAGTTACTCCAGGCAGCCATGTTGCCATAACGATTGCTCTCACAACTATTGATTCTAGCACGCGCCCGACCGAAAACAATGAAAACACAGCCAACGGCGAAATATTTCCCTTGCTGGCGTCGTCTGAACAACGAACCGGCTCTGCCTGATGCCCCCCTGAGAAACGGTAGCGCAAACTGTGGATTTGCGCGGCTCGTTGCAGCCCGATTTTCCAAAATCGGGCGGGCGATTTTGGAAAATCGCCCTACTATTTACGAAGGAGCATACACACTATGTCCGAACCATCCCTCACCGTCTACGGCGCTTACTGGTGCCCAGACTGCCGCCGCAGTAAACAATTCCTGGGCGAACACCAGATTCCCTACCAATGGATAGACATCGAACAAGACCCCCAGGCAGAGGAATTTGTGATTAAAGCCAACCAGGGCAGACGCATCATCCCCACCATCGTCTTTGCCGACGGTTCCACCATAGCCGAACCCAGCAACGCTGAACTGGCTGCCAGATTAGGACTAAAAACCAAAGCCAGCCGCTCCCACTACGATCTCATCGTCCTCGGCGGCGGCCCTGCTGGCCTCACTGCCGCCTTATATGCCGCCCGCGAAGCCATTGACACTCTGGTGATCGAACGCGCCGCCATTGGCGGGCAGGCTGCCGCCACCGAAAAACTGGACAATCTCCCCGGCTTTCCCGATAGTATTGGCGGTCTGGCGTTTTCGGAACGGCTGCGACAACAGGCTGAACAGTTTGGCGTGGAAATCTTGCAAGCGCAAGAAGTAACCCAAATCCGCCGCCACGAGAATTACCACAGCATTGTCACCAACGACAACAGCGAATACACCGCCCACGCCCTGCTCATCAGCACCGGCAGCCGCTATCGCCGTCTAGGCGTCAGCGGCGAGGCCGACTACATTGGCGCTGGCGTGCACTTCTGCGCCACCTGTGACGGCCCATTTTACAAGGGCAAGCACGTCGCCGTCGTCGGCGGCGGCAACAGCGCCGCGGAAGAAAGTCTGCTGCTCACCAAATACGCCAACAAAGTGACTATCCTGGTGCGCGGCGACGCCTTCAAAGCCAGCCAGGTCATCCAGGAAGCTGTGCTGGATGACCCGAAAGTTGAGGTCCGGTTCAACACGGAAGTGACCGCCTTTGCTGGAGCCAACGCCAAACTAAACACACTCAAGCTGCGCAACAACCAGGATGATACGCCGCAAGAGCTGGCTGTAGACGGGGCTTTCATCTTTATTGGCTTGGACCCCAATACCCAGTTTTTACAAGACAGCGACGTCCGGCTGGATCAATGGCAGTTCATCGTCACCGGTCATGATCTGGTGCACCACAACCCGCCCCTGCCACAGTTTGGCGGGCGCGTACCCGCCTTTCTGGAGACCAGCGTCCCCGGCGTCTTTGCGGCTGGCGACGTCCGTGCCGGCAGCACCAAACAGGTAGCCAGCGCCGCCGGCGAAGGCGCCACCGCCGCCCTCCTCATTCGCGAATATCTAAAGACGGTTTAACGACCACTCCCCTTCAAAACAGCGCATTATAGGGCGGGTTGGCAACCCGCCCCTTCTTCAAAAAAAATCTCGCGCAGAGCCGCAGAGGGCGCGGAGACCTGTAGGACAAACCGTTAGTTTGCCCGCGCAATTTAGCAATTTGCGCCACAAATGCTATAATTCGAGTAATTGCGAAAAATTGCAATAACAAAAATTTGCACTAATCTACCCTATGACCCATTACCGCCTCAACTACCTCAACCTCATCCGTGAAATGGGCTACCGCCTCACCCCCCAGCGGCAACTCATCCTGGACACCATTTGCGAACAGGGAGGCCACACCACCGCCCGCGAACTGTACGAGCGCGTGCGCCAGAAAACTCCCGCCATCAATCGCGCCACCGTCTATCGCGTGCTCGATTTCTTCTGCGAACTAAACCTGGTCTCCAAAACAGAGCTAAATGGTCGCACGCACTATGAAATTGTGGGGGAAGAGCCACACCATCATATTGTTTGCAGCCAATGTGGACAGGCGACAGTTGTCCCCGACGACTACTTCAATGAACTGACTGCGCATCTCTGGCAGCAGCACGGATTCAAGGCGGAATTGAGGCACATGGTCATTTCGGGCGTGTGCCGGCGCTGCCAAACCCTCCCCCCCAACCCATGAGGAAACCAATATGTCGCTCCTAACCTCCCCTATCCTGGCTTCCGTTACGTTATTGCACATTCCCGACGGATTTCTCAACCTGTTCATCTCCCTGCTCTGCTGGCTGATCACGCTGGTTGTCCTGGCTGCCGCCGTGCGCACCACCCAGCATCAATTTGACGAACGGCTGGCCCCCGTTGCCGGCATTATGGCCGCCTTCATCTTCGCCGCCCAAATGATCAATTTCCCCGTTGCCGGCGGCACGTCGGGCCATCTGTTAGGCGCCACCCTGGCTTTCGTTGTGCTCGGCCCCTGGCTCGGTATGTTAGCCATGACCGCCGTAATCGCCTCCCAAGCCATCTTCTTCCAGGATGGCGGTCTGCTCGTCATGGGCGCTAACATCCTGGTTATGGGTATTGTGCCCGGCGTCATTGGCTACGGCATCTACCAACTGGGCCGCAGTCGCAGCCGCACCATCCAGTTAACCATCGCCGGTGTAGCCGCCTGGGTGTCCATCATGGCTGCCGCCTTAGTCGTGGCTCTGCTGCTAGGCGTCAGCGGCACAACCAGTTTAAGCGTTGCCATTCCCGCCATGCTGGGCATTCACGCCCTGATTGGCTTGGGTGAAGCCCTCATCACCGCCGCCGCTCTCAGCTTTGTCCTGCAGACCCGTCCCACGCTAGTACAAGACGGCGCTGTCTCTGGTCAAAAACGATGGGCCATCGCGGGTACACTGGTCACCCTGTTTGTACTACTGCTGGCGCCCCTGGCTTCTGCATCCCCGGATGGGCTGGAATGGGTGGCTGAACAAATAGGCTTTCTGGAAACTGCCCAGGACGCCCCCTATACCATTCTGCCTGATTACACCCTGCCATTCCTGGGCGAAACAGGGCTTTCCACCATCCTGGCGGGCCTCATTGGCGTTCTCGTGGTGGTTGGCGTCATGTTCCTCCTGTTCCGCGTGCTGCGCCGCCCGCGCCAGGTCAGTTAACGTCAGGTTGCCGTGCACGCCAACACCTTTGATCGCTTTGAACACCGTCATAGTCTAATACACCGTCTTGATCCTCGCGTCAAGACGGTGATCACGCTGCTCTTCATCGTTGCCAATGTGCTGCTGCCCGATGGGGCCTGGCTGGCATTTCTGGCTGCCTGGGCTTTCCTGCTGCTGGTCACTGTCCTGTCCGATTTGCCCCTCTTCTACGCCGCCAGACGCTCCTTCATTGTGCTGCCCTTCACTTTGGCAGCCATCACCGTCATGTTTACTCTGCCAGGGCAGCCGCTGCTGTCCTGGCAAATGGGGTCGCAGCAGGTGATAATCACCGACGCCGGGCTGCTCCGTTTTGCCAGCATTGTCATCCGCAGTTGGCTCTCCATCCAGATGGCTATTCTCCTCACCGCCGTCACCCAACTACCCGACCTGCTGCACGCCTTGCAACATCTGCGCGTGCCCCGCATCCTGGTAACCATCATCTCCTTTATGTACCGTTATCTGTTCGTCCTGGCGGACGAAGCCATGCGCCTGCTGCGGGCGCGCGAAGCCCGCAGCGCTCGCGGTCAGGCTGCCAGAAGCGGCGGTTCCATCCTGTGGCGCGCCCGCGTCGCCGGGCACATGGTGGGGCAGCTTCTGCTGCGCAGCCTGGAACGCAGCGACCGTGTCTACAACGCCATGCTGGCCCGCGGTTACGACGGGCGGCTGCTCACGCTCAACCCGCATCAGATGCAGCCTCGCGACTGGCTGGCGGCTGGTCTGGCGGTTCTTTTAATTGCCGGCATTCAACTACTCGCCCGGTTGCTGCCCATTTAATCACATACAGAAGTTCAACTTCTTCCAGAAGCTAAACTTCTTAGGAACGTCGTATGCCCGTCTTCCATCACAAACCCGAACCCACCGTCGCGCCTTCCATGCCGTCCGGCGCCCCCGTTATCGCCGTGCAAGACCTGACCTTTGCCTACGCCGACGGTCACGTTGCCCTGCGCCACGTCTCTGTCAACATTCAAGCCAGAGAAAAAGTAGCCCTGGTGGGACCAAACGGCGCTGGCAAAAGCACCCTCATGCTCCATCTCAACGGCATCCTCGGCGCACACGAAAACCGGTGCGTCCTGGTCAGCGGTCTCCCCATCAGCAAAGCCACCCTCCCCCACATCCGCGCCAAAGTCGGGCTGGTCTTCCAAAATCCGGACGACCAACTATTCTCCCCCACCGTCTTTGAAGACGTGGCCTTTGGTCCCCTGCACATGGGCTTTGCCGAACAAGACGTGCGCGCCCGCGTAGAACGAGCGCTGGGCCAGGTAGGCATGGACGGCTTTGGCGAACGGCTCTCCCATCACCTCAGCATCGGGCAGAAAAAACGCATCGCCATCGCCACCGTCCTGTCCATGGACCCCGAAATTCTCGTCCTGGACGAACCCTCTGCCGGCCTGGACCCCCGCGCCCGCCGTTCGCTCATCAATCTGCTACGCCAGCTTCCCATCACCATGCTCGTCTCAACCCACGACATGCTCATGGTGCGTGAACTTTTCCCCCGCATGATCATCATGGACGAAGGCTGCGTCGTCGCCGACGGCCCCACCGCCGCCCTCATGTCCGACGCCGCCCTGTTGGAATCGCACGGCCTGGAAATGCCTTAAAGACAGTGATCAGTGGGCAGTGGACAGTGATCAGTAACGCCCCACTGCCCACTCACCACTGGTCACTCACCACTCACCACTGATCACTCGCCACTCGCCACTCCCCTCATCCCCGCCCATAAACGGGCACAGCCGCCCCCTGAATCGCCGCTGCGTCGTCAGCCGCCAGAAACAGAATAACGCGGGCAATAGCCTCCGGCGTCACCCAGCGACTCCAATCCGCGTCAGGCATCTCCGCCCGGTTTTGCGGCGTGTCAATCGTGCCCGGCATCACGCAGTTGACATTAATGTTATGCCCTTTTAATTCCGCCGCCATGCTTTCCGTCAGGCGGATGACCGCGCTCTTGGAGACACTGTAAGGCGCCATCCGCGCCCCGCCAGACAACCCCGCCCGCGCCGCCACGTTCACAATCTTGCCCGCCCCCTGCGCCAGCATATGCGGAATAACGGCGCGACACATCAGAAATACCGAACGCGCATTCAAATTAAGCATAAACTCCCACGTCTTCAACTCGGTTTCATGCAGCGCCGCTCCCATAGTGAAGCCGCCGGCAATGTTCGCCAGCACGTCAATCCGCCCATACTGCGCTGCGGCTGCTGCCGCCATCTGCTGCACACTGGCTTCATCCAACAAATCCACGGGCAGCAGCAGCGTATTAGCCCAATCGCCCGCTATCTCTTGCAGCTTTTCCAGATTCCGCTCCCCCAAAACCAGGGTCGCCCCGGCTTCGCGAAAAGCCTCCGCCAGCGCCGCCCCCAGATTCCCCGCCGCCCCCGTGATCAAAACGACTTTGCCGGCAAAATCAAACGACGTATTCATCTGCTGCCTCCATAACGCCAGACTACTTGCTCATTTTTCTAAACGATACCCCAAATGCTTACCTGTTGCTAACGTTTCTACGGTAGAATATCACGTGTAGGACAATTTGCTAAATTGTCCCATCTCTAAAATAAAAACACCTGATAATCCCGCCGCGCGCCAGCCAACGTTGAGTGGCGGGCCGCGTCTGCTCTGTTCAGGCAACACGTTTTGGCTATATTCAAGGAAAATTTCAGAATGATCCAGACCAAAAATGTATTTGACGTCAGCGAAGCCACCTTCCAACAAGACGTCATAGAACGCTCCCGCGAAACAACCGTCGTCGTAGACTTCTGGGCCCCCTGGTGCGGCCCCTGCCGTATGCTTGGTCCCGTCTTAGAGCGGCTGGCAAACGAACCCGCCAGCCCGTTCGTGCTCGCCAAGATCAACGTAGACCAGAACCCCGCTATTTCCCAACAGTTCCAGGTGCGCAGCATCCCCGCCGTCAAAGCCTTCCGCGATGGTCGCCTGGTAGGCGGCTTTGTCGGGGCGCAGCCCGAGCCGCAAGTGCGCGCTTTCATCCGCCAGGTGGCGCCCACTGCCGCTGTTACCGTGCAGCAAAATGGGCAGCAGCTATTAGCGCAAGGCAAATGGGCTGCCGCCGAAGCCGCTTTTCGCAGCGCCTGGCAGCAAGGCAGCGACCCCGCTGCCCGCCTCGGTCTGGCGCAGGCACTGCTGCGTCAGGGCAAAGGCTGCGACGCCGAAACCCTCCTGCGCGATTTCCCTCCCAGCCCCGAATACGCCGACGCCGAACGGCTGCAGCCCCTGGCCCGCTACTTATGCGCCGCTGCCCGCGGCAAACTCAACGGCGCGGACGATTTGGGCCGCCTTTACAAGCAAGCCGCCGAACAGCTAACCCGCAGCGACTACAGCGCCGCTCTCTACAACCTCCTCGCCGTCGTGCGCCAGGACAAACAATATCGCCAGGGAGAACCCAAATTCGTCATGCTGGCTTTATTTGCCCTGCTGGGCGAACAAGACCCCATGGCCCAGGCCTACCGCCAGCAGTTAGCCTCAGCCCTGTTCTAGCAAAACGCTGAAAATGGTGGACAAACTGACAGTTTGTCCACGCAATGCTGTGCGGGCCATACCTATTTACCGCAAAGACGCCCACATTCCCTGGTTTTCTTTGCGCCCTTCGCGTCTTTGCGGTGAAATCCGGGAAGTTGAACCAGTCTACGCCGCGCTAACCAGTTCGTGTAACCGCTGCACCGCCGCCGCCGTGTCATGCGCCGTCACCACCAGAC
>CAYQYJ010000096.1:0-10785 GCA_964421605.1 uncultured Ardenticatenaceae bacterium
AGAACGTCTCCTTGCCAAGGAGAAGGTCGTGAGTTCGAATCTCATCGCCCGCTCTGAATAAAGCGGCAGGCGCTGCAAAAAGGCCTGCCGTTTGTTTTTGTGGCGACGTGGCCAAGTGGTAAGGCAAGGGTCTGCAAAACCCTTATTCACCGGTTCGAATCCGGTCGTCGCCTTTATAACGGTATTTGTCGCCAAAGCGGCTGAGGTATTCAACCCATGAACCCCTCAGCCGCTTTTTTGTGCATCATTCCGGGTGCGCTTACCCGCCAACATGCCGTCAGAGGGGGCAGGCTGGGGCGACCACGCGCCAAAACCTGCCCCGTACCTTTTTACGGCGTGTCGCACATCCCGTCGGGCAGGTTGTAGTTGGAATCGTTGTGCAGCCCATGATTGTACTTGAGCCATTCCGCCGCCGTACACGCCTCGCCTGAGCCTTCCCACACAAACAACCAGCCTTCCCGCGTGGCCACAGCCAGTTCTACCAGCCCATCCCCATCCCAATCGCCGGCTGCGGGCGTGCCTGTCACCCAGCCGCCCGTCAGCTTCGGCCAGCCAGCCAACTCCGAACCATCCTCGCGGAAAGCGTGCAAATCGTAGCCCGCTGAGCCGGCTATCAGTTCTGCTGCGCCATCCCCATCCATATCCACCGCCGCAGGCGTCGTGAAAAACTGCATATCATTCATGTGCCGCGGAAAACCGGAGACAAAGTTGCGCGTCTGCAAATTCCAGACGCCTATCAGGTTGTCGCTTGTTAGCTGATCGGCGGGAAAGGCATTTTCAAAGATGCGTCCCAACCCAATGGTGGGCGCGGCATAACGCAGCCCATTGCCCAGGTCGGCAAAAATGCCGCTGCCCAGTCCAGCCATAGCCAGCAGTTCATTTGTATTTGCATTTTGACCGAAATAGTCGCGCTCGCCCCGCAGCCCTTTGTCATTTCCAAAGATGTCCTGCCCCCAATATCCCTGTCCGTCGCCGTCAAACACCATAGCCGGCCCGGCAGCCATGAACGCCGCCACCTCAACGTCGCCATCTCCATCCAGATCGGCCAGAGCTACCGAGCCGTTTGGCCCTTCCCCGACCGTTGGCAGCAGTTCGGGAGCCAGGAAGCCTACTTTGACGGGCCAGCCAGGGAGGAAGGCGTCTGGGTCCAGACCATCATCGTCATTGGGGTTGCCATCATGCAGCGTGCCATCGTGCCAGATGGCATAGATACGACCATTAGCCAGCGATTGATCCAGAGCCGCCGTCAGCAGTTGGATCAAAAGGGGCGCAATGGTATTGTTGGGCGGCTCTTCGTACTCTTCATCCCGGCCAATAACCACTTCCAGCCAGCCATCTCCGTTGATGTCACCCAGCGCGGGAGAAACCAGGAACGGCGTCCCTGATAAAACGCCCGAATCTGGCGTGAATGTAATTTTATGCGTGCCCGGCTCCACTGCCTGAACCTTAGTGGGATCAACGACCAGCACAGGCCAGCCAGGCAGCAGGGAACCATCGTCGTTCCAGACGTAAACGTGGCGATCAAAAGCGCCAGCCACAATTTCCAGCCGCCCATCCTGATCCATATCTCCCAGGGCTGGCGCGCCGCTGATGGCCCAATCCAAGCGGTTATCTTCGTTGCGCGCCGATGCTGCCGCAAAGTTGCGGTTGGTTTGCACGGGGAAGCCAGACCTGAGCTGCCCATTGGCGTACCAGGCATACACTTTGCCTTCCAGGTCGGCGGCGACGACGGAGAGGGATTCACCCGGAGCCAGCACGCCAATAGCTGGCGAACCCAGCAGCATGGGCGTGTAAATGGGCAGCGTGATTTCCCCGCTCAGGTAAGCGGGCGCAGAAGTATGCAGCGGCTGCGGGTCTGTGTGCACGGGCCAGCCGGGTAGTTCCGAGCCGTCGGGGCGGAAGGCGTGAATCTGACCGTTGCTGGTGGGCATGATCAGTTCGTCCTGCCCGTCGCCGTTGAGGTCAGCAAAGACGGGCGAGCCTTCGCCGCTGCCGGCAAGGTAGAAGGGCGCGCCCGCAGTCAGGTCGGGATCGTCATACAAGAAAAGGCTTTTGCGGTCTTCACCCACGCGGCCAAAATTATCCATGACGCGCACGCGCACGGTAAAACTAAACCGGTCAATTGTGCCGCGTCCGGTCGCTGGATTAGCCAAGGGCCCTGTGACGCCATAGGGCATACGCGCCGCCAGTTCAGCCAGGTCAATTGTGCCCAGGATGCCGGCATACGGCGTAAACCGCAGCGGCGAAGTATAGACCGTTTCGAAACGCGGTTCTATGGGTTGCACGCCGGGCGACACCTCCACCGTATAGCGGTAAGCCCCGGCGCGTACAGCCGCCACCCGTCCCGTAATGTTCAACGTTTGCTGGTCAGGGCTAATAATTTCAAACCACAGCGGGTCTGTGATGTCTACTTCTGGCGGGATTTCCCCGTCCATCACCGCCGTGACCATGCTTTCGGCGTTGATCCGCCCATAGCCAAAGTACATATCCCAGCCTGCGTGCGACAGATACCGCCGGCTGGGAACCAGCAACCCTGTGGTCGTGTAGTGCCCCGTCAGGTCAATGTCATCAGCCGTCATGGTGATAATCTGCTTGACCTCATTAGCAGAGAGAATGTGACTGGTTCCGCCTGGATAAGGCGCCAGCAGCCCCAGGTCGTGCGCGTTCTTTGCTGCGGAGATTACCAGCGCCGCCATGCCAGAGCCCAATCCGGTGGCTTCTGAAGAACAGGCGGAGGAAGGCACGCTGACGGCAATGTGCCCGCCGTAGTTGGTGCAGCCGTTCAAATAGAGGTAGGAGGGAGGCGACTGAACCAGGAAGCCCTCATCCAGATATTGCGTGACGGAATTGACAACGATGGTACGCTCTAGATTAGATGGGTAGTTGTGATGCTCCGAAGCTTCATCAGCGGCGGAGGCAATCACGGGGACGCCGCGGCGATAGGCGTAATCCACGGCTTCTTGGGCAAAGCGGGAGTTGTTCAGCGAGCCAGCCGCTTCCTGAATCACGCTGGCGTTGTTGTCTACGGCATACAGAATGGCTTCAGCCCAATGGTTGATATCCACAATAAAGCTGTCGCCAATGCGCAGGGGCATAAATAGACAACTGGGGCAGACGCCCACGCCGCCGCCATTGTTCGCTTCCGCGGCGGAGTCATGCGCTTCGCCTGTGCCATGGCCATACGTCACATCATCCAGCGGGTCGTTGTCGCCCTGGAAGAAGTCCCAGCCGGCTATGTCGTCCACATAGCCGTTGCCGTCGTCGTCTACGCCATCCGACCAGAGGAAGATGAGGTCTTGCGGATCAAGCTGACCATTGCCGTTGGCGTCGTGTAGGCGCGGGTCAGCGCTGTAGTCGCGGATGTCGAACACGCCGTTGTAGTCGCAATCGTAATCGCTGCACTCCCAAGGCAGGAGGAGTTCACCCTGGTTGAGGTAGATTTTGTTGACCAGATCGTTTTGGGAGAACTGCCACTCAATTCCTGAATCCAGCACCGCCAGCACCACGTCGGGGCGACCAGTTGTGGTTTGCCAGGCCAGATCAACGCTGGCCCCCATGACGCCATAGAGTTCCCAGGGAGCTTCGTTGATCTCTGGAAATGGGCTTTGTTCGCTGGTTAACTTCCAATTGTTAAAATCATTCGGCAGCGGGTCTTCTGGCCCCAGAAAGAGATAACTGGCATAATCGTAAGGGTCTTGACCATCAGGGGGCAGCGGATAGGGGGAATCGGCCAGACCGGCCATGGTGGTAAGCAGCCCCAGCATCAAGACAAGCAGGCCAATAGCTGGAAACCGCCGCCATTTCCGAAGAGCAACAGGGCGAGAACTGTGGGTACTATCCATAACTTTTCCTCTTATTGGGTTAGGGTCAGTGAAACGCGATTGTTTGCTTGAACGGGTTCATTTTATCATGGTTGAGAGGGGGGGCAACACGGTTACAGGCGTAATTTGCCAGGGGCAACGGTTGGTCTTAAAATTGACCTGTTTTGCTGACCTGGAACTGGTTGAGTTGGTTGCGGCTTACCTTGCCAGATGAGTGACTGCCCATGTGTTCGGGTTGGGAATCCGCTTTGACATCTTATCTAAAGCTGATTGCTGTTTATGGACAGCACAATGCAGCTCCAAACGTTAGCCGCACACTCCTGCAGCGGCTGGCGAAGGGAATGACCTGTGAACTTACCTGCACTTCCTACTTCCATTGAAGGGTTGGACGTTACCAACTGGGAGACGTTTCGCCCGCATTTTGAAGAGTTACAGAATCGTGTTTTGACGCCAGATACTACGCGGCAATGGTTGGAAACGTGGTCCCATTTGAGTCGCGTCCTTTGGGAAGGGATGACCGTTATCTACATCGAGAAATCGTTGGATACCACAAACAAAGAAAAGGAACAGGCGTTTTTGACTTTCATCCAGAACGTGCTGCCTCAGGTGCAAATTGCTGACCAGGCGCTCAAGGAGCGGCTGTTAGCCCTGGATGTAACGGATGAAGACATGCAGTTGGTGCTGCGTAATATGCGCAATGAGGCAGAGCTTTTCCGCGAGGAGAACGTACCGCTGCTGACCAAACTGCACGAATTGGATAATGAATACGATAAGCTGACCGGCGGGCTGAAGGTTGAATGGGATGGGGAGGAGAAGAACCTGAACCAGTTACGGCCTTTCTTGCAAAGCCATGACCGCGCTGTGCGCCAGCGGGCCTGGTTGGCGCACATGGGGCTGTGGCTTTCTGTGCGCGAGCAGTTGAACCAGCTTTATGCGGATATGTTAGCGCTGCGGCGGCAGGTGGCGCAGAATGCCGGCATGACCGACTTCCGCGCCTACACCTTCCGCATGAAGGGCCGCTTTGATTACACCCCTGAAGATTGCCTGGTCTTCCACGAAGCCATTGCCGAAGTGGTCGTTCCTGCCGCGCAGCGCCTGCTGGCTCGCAAACGGCAGCAGGCTGGCTACGCCGACCTGCGCCCCTGGGACCATATTCCCGACCTGGGCCTGGTCATGGAAACAGGCGACGCGCCGCCGCTGCAGCCGTACAACGGGCAGGAAGAGTTGGTCGAGACGGCTATTCAAATGTTTGGGCAGGTGGATCCCGCTCTGAGCCTTTACTTCATGACGATGGCTGACGAAGAACTGCTCAACCTGGATACGCGCGCGGGCAAAGCATTGGGCGGTTATTGCAGCGGTCTCCCCTTGCGCCGGCGCCCCTTCATCTTTATGAATGGCGTCGGCATGCACGATGACGTGCAAACGCTGCTGCATGAAGCTGGGCACGCTTTCCACGTCTTTGAGACGGCTGATTTACCCCTGATCTGGCAAGAGGACCCGCCTATGGAGTTTTGCGAGGTGGCTTCGATGTCTATGGAACTGCTGGCGGCCCCCTTCTTAACGGCAGACCAGGGCGGTTTCTATACGCCCGCTGAAGCGGCGCGGGCGCGCATTGAACACCTGGAGAAGGTGTTGTTGTTCTGGCCCTATATGGCGGTAGTGGATGCTTTCCAACATTGGGTGTATACCCACGTGGATGAGGCGATGGATGCCGGCAACTGCGACCGCAAATGGGGCGAACTGTGGGCGCGCTTCCTGCCAGGCGTTAACTGGGAAGGTCACGAGGACGTGCGCGTCACCGGCTGGCACCGCAAACCGCACATTTTTGGCTCCCCTTTCTACTACATCGAATATGGCATGGCCCAGGTGGGGGCGCTCCAGGTATGGCGCAACAGCCTGACCGATTCCTACGAAGCGGTAGCCCAATACCGCCACGCCCTATCTTTGGGTGGAACCCGAACGCTGCCTGAACTGTTCGCCGCGGCGGGCGCGGAGTTCCGCTTTGACGCTGTTATGTTGGCTGACCTGGTTGCTTTGATTGAACAGACCATCGCCGAACTGGAAACAGAAATAGTCTAAGTAGATCCAGATTTTTGCCACGAATTACACGAAAAAAGACATCTAATCGTAAAATTCGTGTCATTCGTGGCAGATTTTGCATCTACTGAGTCTGACGAACCAACGTGCTTCAGAGAGAAATACCCATGCAGCCCAGCGCCGCCATGCGCGAATACCTCGCCGAAATCTATCGTCTGCAAGAAGATTCGCCCACCGTTAGCACCACCAGCCTGGCTGAGCGGTTAAACGTCTCGGCCCCCGCCGTGCCGCGTATGCTGCGGCGGCTGGCTAATGCGGGCTACGTGAAACACGTCCCGTATCAGGGCGTGGAGTTGACAGAGTTAGGCTTATCGTTGGCTCTGGATGAAATTCGCCGCCATCGTATCCTGGAAGTATTCCTGGTAAACGTTATGAAGTTCACCTGGGATGAGGCGCACGATCACGCCGATGAGTTGAGCGGTGGGCTGAATGACGCCTTGACTGAGCGCATGGCGCAAATGACGGGGCATCCCACGCGCTGCCCGCATGGGGAACCCATCCCTGCGCCGGATGGCCGGCTGCCCGCCATTGACGATATTGGTCTCATCAACCTGGCGGTGGGCACAAAAGGCGTCATCAGCCGCGTCCGCACCCACGATCCGGATCGGCTGCGCTATCTGGCCAGCCTGGGTCTGATGCCTGAGGTCCGCTTTGAAATTCTTGGTCGAGCGCCCTTTAACGGCCCTATGCGCCTGCGCGTGGAACGGGAAGAAGTCGTTTTGGGGGCTGAACTGACGCGCCTGCTCTGGGTCACGCCCCATAAAGAGGTAATGTAGGAGCAGGTTTCAAACCTGCCCTCGTAGGGGCGTATGGCATACGTCCACAATGTCTGGTAGGGGCGGCCCAATTGGGTCAGCATTCATTTTGGTTGGCGCAGGGGCTGAATAGCTCCCCATACCCCTGTTTCTGGGTCCTGGTAATGCCAGTATATCCACCCATTGACTGACTTCCAACCGCTGGCTGCCTTCGCTGCGCCCGAAGGCGAATTGTACTGCTGACCTGCGTAACGCATCGAACCTTGCGCATTCAGCAGTTCCGCGCTGATGTGGGGGTCATTGCTGGCGCGCACGGTGATTGGGAAAGCCAGATACACGGCAGGCGCTTCCGCAACTTCTGTTGCTGCGGCTGGCGACTCGCCAATCAACTCGCCCCACCACTCCTCATCCAGCGAGAGTACTGTGTGCTGCTCTTTGTTCACGCCAATGCCGTAGGCGATCAGCAAGTCCAACAACGCCTGCCCGTTTACCAGACTGATAGGCGTCTTGCCAATGGCGTTGGCTTCCTGCTGCGCCCCCTTAGAAAAATCGCTGCTGGTGATGATGATGCCCTGCTCATGGGTGGTAAGCGAACCGCGTACTGCCTGCACAGTAGGCGCCTGGATGTTCTTTTTCCAGCGCTTTACCTGTACAGCGGCGTTGATGCGCGTGATCCCGCCCGCGTTTAGCACGCCACGCACGTCAATGCCGCCGTCGCCATGATAGCTGGTGACTTTAACGCTGTCCTCCTCAAAACCCAGAGCCAGCAGTAGTTCTTCGATTAACGCCTCAAAGCGATCCGCCGGCATGTTTTGCAGCAGTTGCTGCAGTTGCTGGCGCGTGCTTTGGTTGATGGCGTTTACCTGGTCAGCAATTTCGTCTGTCTGGGCGGGTTCAGCCAGACCAAAGTATCCTTTGCTGAAGCGTTTGAAACGGGTATCGGGCTTTTTCGTATCTACGTAGAGCCGCGACCCCATGGTGGCTGCTGGCGTACTGCCTTTGGGCGTGATGAGTTGTTTAGCCAGCGCTTGTTGGCTGATTTCGGTGTAGTGCAGGGGTTTGCCGGCATCTTTCAGAATTTCGTAAGCAGCCTCAAGAAAGTTCATTTAATCACCTGCTTTAGATTGTATATGTCTGGCGTATTAGTCATGAAGCGTAGTTAACACCCGGTGTATTTCCACCATTGCCCGCGTATCCAGATGACAATAAGCCCGCAGTTGTTCGTATAAAGCAGCTTTCGCCGCCACATCCGTTTGCGCCAACATTTCCTCCCATTTCACCTGCGCTGCCGCCCCATTTTGCACCTCCAGACGGTCATAACTCAACCCAGGGACGATCACGGGCAGCGTTGCTTTGAGGGAATAGGATTGCGCCAGGTTGGGATGGCGGTAATGCCGCTGCAGTATGGGCAGTAAATCCCACAGGCGGTCGGCTATTGCTCTGAGTTGCTCCGCATATTCGGGAAACTGGTCTGCCAGGCGATTCAGCACGCCCCGTTCAAAAGAGATGTTGTACCCCACCACATGCCCGGTTGCGCCAATGTGCGTTAGCAGGGTTTCTGCCAGGGGGCGGCGAGGATCGTCGGCGCTGGTGTGCAAGTAATCGCAGTGCGTCAGTTCGCCGTCGGCGGTCAGGATGTGGCAGCTATACTGAAAAGGAACCTGCTGGTAGGGGGCGCAGCCGTCGAAAGAGGGAATGGCGTAATCAATGGTCTCGAAGTCGAAGAAGTAAAGGGGATAGACCAGTTTTGCCAGTTCTGCGCGAATGGCGGCGGCGTTAACGGCGATCTGCGACTGTTGGATGCGCTGCACGGTGGCAGCCGCCTGTTTATGGCCCAGCGGGAAATCGGGTGGGATGTCGGCGACGTAGAGGATGCCGGCATTCTCTAACCCTTCCTCGATGGAGCGTTTCAAATGGGGCACACTGTAAATCGTTGGTCCAGTGACACCCTGCCAGCAGTGATCATAAAAAGAACAGGCCCCGGGTTTGATGCAATGCCGGCCAATGTGCACATCAGGCGTTTCGGGCTGTTTCAGAAGCTGGCGCATGACGGGAATGTCTGCCGCCACCTGCGCCAAATAGGTATCGGCTTCAGTTGTAACGTTGGTCAGGGCAAACAGATCAGACAGGTTGGGATAGCGAAACGCCTGGTTCAAATGCATCACGCTGACTTGCGTCACGAGCAGCCCTGCCTGCCGCAGCACGTAAAGCTGAAAAGCGACGTCGGACAGGTGATCTTCTGGCTTATAGCTGGTACTGGATTTGACCTCAATGAGATGCCAGCCGCTGCCCACACGTGTCAGAATATCCACTTTCACGAGCAAATCTTCTGTGGCAAAGGTGGCTTGAAACAGCGTTTGCGCGCCTGCATCTATAGCCTGGGCAGTGAGGGGCGCCATCTCCTCCGGGTGGGGGCGGTAGGGGACAAGATAACCATCTGGAAACTGTGCCCGCGCCTGTTTGTCTACTTCTTGCCCAACGCGCAAGCGGCGTTGGGTCGCCTCGTCTGGCGCAGCGGCCAGGTGAGGGGCGTGGGTGGTCAGCCAGAATGCTTTGGGGCATTGGGTGAAGGCCAGATAGCTGGTTTTGGTGATCATGGTTTCCTCCATGGGCTTACGAGCCTTGCGTCCGTTGCCTGATTGCCGCATAGTTAATATTCCCACTCGTCATGAGCCAGCGGCGCCTGGTTTAACAACGCCCGATGTTGCGGCCAATGGGGTAAAAAGCGGTCCATATGGGCGCGGAAAGCGTCGTTATGACGCCGCTCCAGCAAATGCACCATCTCATGCACCAGTATGTACTCCAGGCACTCTGGCGGCTTTTTCGCCAGTTCCAGGTTAAGCCAGATACGCCGCGCTTCGATGTGGCAGCTTCCCCATTTTGTCTTCATCTTCTTCACCCGCCATTCCGCTATCTGTTCCCCGATGATCGGTTCCCATTTAGCCAACAAGGCGGGAACGCGCCGCTTAATTTGCGCCCGGTACCATTCGTTTAATGCCAGTTCTCGATTGGCGCAGGTGGTTCCTGGGTTAACATAGAGGGTCAGACGACTATTGTTTTTGATGATGACCTCATGCCTGCCTGCGCGCTCGACGACGTCCAATAAATAGCGGCGGCCCCAAACGTAATGGCTTTCGCCCGTCACCATTTCCCGCTGCGACTGACGCGGCTGCGCTTGAAAAGCGGCTTGTTGTTTTTTGATCCAGCCTAGTTTGGCGATGACGGCCAGGCGCACGTTGTCGTCGGTGATGTGCAGCGGTACGGCGACACGGACGCGACCGTCTGGCGGATAGACGGCCAGGTGGATATTCTTGATTGCCTTGCGGACGATTTGCACGGGAATGCCGGCAATCATCTCTACAGACGCCATACCACGTGTCTCCACATCCCTATTTATATTCATCCTGCTGCTTGATCACCCTTACCAACTCTTCCACATCTACCTCATAACTGCTCACCTGTTCCCAAACTGCCCGCTCTACTTCCCGTTCCTTAAAACGGTTGCCAATCCAGCCATCTTTTTTAGTGGTCAACACAGTCCTATCTACCAACAGCGTCAGTTCCTCATTATGGCCCAAGGTGTCGAATAAGTTTCGTTTTGCGCGTGAGTTCAAGGACGTTGGATAGCGAACGCCACCCACCCCTTCTGGCTGTACCACCTTTTTGGCTAGCGCCAGAATTTTCTCCAGGTACGCTTTGTAGGCGATAGCTTTATCCTGCCGCTCTTTCGTCAAGGCAATTAGCAGTTCCGACATTTCATCATAATACTTTGGATTTACCGGGCGCTCATCCGTGACAATACGACGGATGTTGTTCTCAATCGCCTCGGCCATAGCTGTTTCGCTCTGGCGGATAGTTGCCGGCAACTCATCCAATACGCCTAACCCCTTATCTACCAACAGTTTCACTAACCCCAGATCGGCAAATTTAGAGAAAGCCTCGCTATCTTCTGCGCGAATGTAGGTGTCCAACAAATGGCGCATGGCCGGTTCATACTGCTTCATGTCAACCAGGTCGCCGCTGGCAAGTTTGACCTCCTGGCTTACTTTGTCGTAATAGACCACCTCCTGGCGAATCGCGGCAATTTCGGTAGCCGTATACCCCGCTGCGCT
>CAYQYJ010000097.1:0-10702 GCA_964421605.1 uncultured Ardenticatenaceae bacterium
TTAGCGGTTCGGACGGCTAAAGCCGTCACTACGAACTTATTTCTGGACAATTACTTACGCCCCCACAAACCAGTGGCGAATCATCTCCACCTGGAATTGATACCCGCCGTCTACCTGCTCAATTAGCTCCCGCTGCGCCAACTGCCGCAAAATGGCGTCCACCCTATTCCCGAATTGACGCTGCAGATGGCTTTCGGGTACAGGGCCATCGCCGGCGGTCTGAGCCAGGAAGCGCAATACGGCTACCCCCTCTTTATCCGTCTGGTTCCGTTCGATATCCACAAAGAAGAACCGACCGCTTTTTAACGCTCGCGCCAAAGCTGTCTGGACGTCGCTGACGGCTGCCAGAAAACGCTGCTGCGGCGGCTGCTCGTTCTTGGAGTTGACAATTTCATAGCATAAAAGCTGTACCAGATGGGGGTGACCGCGTGTCAGGCGGCAGACGTAGTTGCCGGCATCTACCTCATATTGCAAGGCAAACCCGGGCACAGGCCGCTCTACCAACTGCCGCGTTTCCGCTTCCTGCAAATAGCTCAGATGCAGCACCTGCGTGTTGATGAGATAGCTGGCCCAATGATCAAACATTTCCAGGGGATGAGAACTAGCAAACAGCAGCCGAAAGGCGGGGCGATGCTGGATCAGGTGGCGCAGCAGGTTCATAATGACTGTTTCATCCAACCCCCGCTGCTGCAAGATGGCATCCAGCGCTTCAAATTCGTCGAAAATGAGCAGCCCCACCGCCTGATTCTGGCTCTGCAGGATCTCTTCTACCTGCCTCAGCCAATCGTTGAAAGCGGGGAAGGGTTTGCTGGCTAAGCTGCTGCGTTCTAAAGCGGGCAGCGCCAACTGCCGCTGCTGGGTCGCCGACCTTCTAATTTGCCACACCATGTTGTAAAGCAGGTCGGCGTAATTTTGGCAGCCCGCTAACCCCTGCCCATCTACATAAAGGGGAATGATGGCGTTTGGCAGCAGCCGCCCCAGGTTGTGCAGTAGGGACGTTTTGCCCATGCGCCGCTGCCCATCCAGAAAGAGCGGTGGATGGCGCTGGTCTAATATCTGTTGTTCAATGCGGCGGCTGATCTCAATTCGCCCGACAAATATATGCTGCTGCGCTGTCAGCGGCACGCCAAAAATGTAAGGGTTGTCTATTTCGCGCGCTTTTTCCCCATCTCTGGCTAATGCCTCGGCTTGCTCCGTTATCAGGCGTTGCCAATGCAGGGCAATAGGGAAGAAGCGGGCGGCATACACGTTATCGCTGCGCTGTAGTTCATGGGAGAGTAGTTCCAGGCGATGCGCGATTTCGTGCAGCGTCAGGCGCTGGTGATAGCGGATGGTCTGGTTCAGGGCCGCCTGGGCATCCTGGCTGAGATGACGGAAGCTGGCGAACAACGGCGTCGAGTCGCCGGACAGCGGGTCAGCGCTGAGTTGTTTGTGGATGGCGGCGATGTCGCTGACGTGCCGGCATTGTTCCATGCGCCGCGCCTCTAACTCAATACGGCTGGCCTGCGCCGCCCACCGCTGGAATCCGGTGGTCAGGTAGGCCATGGCCGCCTGTGCCAAAGCCGGATCATGCGCTGCTGTCCATACCAGGTAGCGATCTAAGCCGTACAGCGGTAACCTTTGTTGCTCATCCCAAAAGGCGGAGTGCCAACGCAGCAGGCGGGGAGTTTCAGGCGAGTGTCGCCTGTCCAGAAAATAGATGAAGCCGTTCCACAGCATGGTCAAGGGGTAGAGCGCCACAGGTCGCCACAAGGAAAAAGTTAAGCCAACCCCGCCGCTGAGCAGCGCCAACAGCAGAAAAATAGACGATGACTCATTTCCGGTGGCTCGCAAAGTCAGAGCGTACAAGCTGCCGCTGCCCACTGCCCCAGCCACGGCCCCGGCGCGTCCGCCAGCCAGTCGTTGGGCAAAGTGAAACGGAAAGATGTACATGACGCTGAATAGGATGCCCGTAAAAACGGCCATGGGCAGGCGGCGATAGCCGGTGGGGATGGCTACTGCCAGCCAGCTTATCAGGGCAATCAACAAAGCAAACACAATCCCTATGCTGGCGCGCTGCATAAAGTTGATAGCTGGCAGGCGGGCGGTCAGGGCAAAGCCGACGCCCAACGTGAGACAGGCGCTAAAGCCGATTGCCAGAATGCCAGAGAAGCGCGTGGAAACGCCTTGCAATACGGCTCCAGCCTCTCCGCTGCTGAGGTTTAGCGCCAGCGCCAGGGTTGTTCCTAAGAGGATGCCGCTGACCAGGATGCCGGCAATTACTCCCCCGACCTGCTGCCGCAGCAGGTAACGACTTTGTTCAGGCGCATCAATTGCTATGGAGATGTTGGCAACGATGCCTGTCGTTACCCCCAACACCCAGACACGGGCCATTTCATTCAGCATTCCCGATGTGGAGGCAAATATCGTGCCGGTTTGGTTTTGCAAAATGAGGGCCAACACGCCAGCCAGCGCCGAGCTAATGATCATGCCCCACCCCAAGAAAATCCCGCCAGCGGCGCTAAGCGTGGCGCTGACAATGAACGATGCCGTGACCAGCAGAGGAAAATTGCTGGCTGTGTTCATATCCAATATGCCTAACCCATTAACGCCCAGCGACCAGGTGAGGATATAACCAAAAAGGATTGCGAGCAAGGGGGAGATGAATAAGGTGAATAACAGGGGAGACGCGATTAGGTGAAGCCACTGCGCTTTGGTTAGTTGCAGCAAGGCAAAATCAGGAGCGATTGTCCCCGGTAAATGCTGCACGTAACTCCGCCAGGCAGACGGGCGGAAAAACAACCAGAACAGTAGTTGGATGCTGCCAATGAGTGGGTTGGCGTGTAATGGGGGGGAATTGGTAAACAGTGGGCCGTCTGGCGCCAGATAGCTTCTATTCATCAGACGCTACCATCTGGCGGTAGGGGCTGATTTGCCGCAGCCCATCCTCCTGCCAGCCGTCATCCCATTGGCCCGTTTCCAGGGCAATGAGGCGCACGGTACACAGAATTTGCAGCAGGGCGGGCCATCGTTTGCTTTGCGCCAATATCCAGGCTGTGTCCGCTTCGCTGAACGGAATGGGCGAACTGGCGATTAACTCTCGCGCCTCGCTCTCTGTCAGCGGGCCCAGGGTGAGGGCGTAGCCAAAAATGTTAAAGAAAGGGGACGGCTTGCCATAATCTTGCGCCAGTTCGGCTGGCGGTTTGTGCGAGGTGACGATGATGCCCAGTTTGCCGGCAGTCTGGTTGGTGACCAGGGAACGCAAATTCCACCAAAACGGCAAGTCTAGTTCGGGCGCAGCCAGAGCGGCTTCGATTTTGTCCAGCAGCAGGACTGCCGGCATCTGTAAATTCTCGCTGACCGCCTCCATAAACGTGCTTAACTCACACGGTTCAGGCGCAGGAATGCCCAGTTGCTCTAGCAGATGATTCAGCAGCGTTGCCTGGCGCAGCATCCGGCTGTCTTGAAAGTCAATAAAGACCCATTGGTACCGCTGCAGGTGGGGCAGCCAGTTCCCCTGTTGGCCGGGGCGCAGTTCCGCCGCTGGCGTGCGCGTAATCTGCTTTAGATAGTGCAGCAGGGATGTCTTGCCGCTGCGCCGCGCTCCCATCACTGCTACGTGCTGCAAAGGACGCCCTTGCAGGCGGTGGAAGATTTGTTTTAGCTCTCGCTCGCGGCCAAAGAAGGCGCGGGGGTGCAAAATGGGGGGGCCAGCAATGAACGTAATGGGGGATTCAGGCAAATCATCAGCCAGGGTCAGGCCATTGATTGCCGGCATTCTGGCTGACTTTGGCGTCCCCTGCCTGATCGGATGCGCTAACCTGGCCTGGTTTTGCGGTGAAGGCAGGCTGCGCAACGCATTTATTGGCGCTGCCTGCCCGTCGTCGGATTTTGGTTGCGGCGGCGGCGTGAAAATCTCTTCCACCACCTGGCCGGGATACGGGTGTTTGGCGTGATTCAGAAACGTCTCCAGCCATTGGCGGCTTAGATGCCCCTGGCTGCGCCCAATCAGAATGCGCGCCAACATTTCCACATCGCCCGTCGAGGGAGGCAAATGCCCTTTGCGCCACCGTTCCACGGCGCTGCCCCCTTTGCGCTGCAAGGCATACCCCAACTCATCCTGGACGATACTCAGGTTCTTATCCTCCAGCATCTTAATGATGTAGATGGCTTGCGACAACATGCGACCAAATGCTTCATGCCTGGGCATCATGTTTACCTCGTTGGGGGGAGATGCAGCTTTTCATAACTGGAACTGGTCTTGGATTTGCGAATGCTGTTGCCGGCAGCCGCGCCACAGCTGGAGCAAATGCCGGCTTGTTTGTCAGGGCGCGCGCCAATGCGGTCTCGATTTCCAGCCGTAACAGGTAGGCAGCACGACACCCATGCTGCCGCGCCCACAGGATCGCCACGGCCTGGGCATCATTAAAGTCTAAGATGGTGTACTTACGTAGTTCAACTAGCAGCCAGGGCTTTGCTGATAAGTCCCATTTCCAGGGGCCAGACGCCTGGGTTCTCTAGAGGAAATCACCTTACAACTATTGTACTCGATCTGAAAAATCGGATCACGAAACCCATCTGCTACCACTGCGGCGCTTTCTGGCGAGCCTGTTTGTGGAAATGGGTGAAAAAAGCCTGGGTCGCAGGCGCTTCGATCCCGAAACTCGGATTACTGCTCCCTCTATCCGTATTCACAAACGTATATGATGACGCCTGTACCAATCGTATCACCATTCTGTCACAATGCCGGCAGCCGTCGCCAGATTGGGTGACCAGGCGCCGGTTTCTATCTGTAAGCAGTTTGCCCCATGCAGCGCGTCATGCGCGGCGGTGGTACTGAGCCCGATGGCATCCCATCTGGATGCTGTCTGGCGGTTTGGTTCTGTCAGGGGGACGTGAAGTTGAACTTCGGGAGCCTGGCAACATCAGGCTGACGGTTAGACACATCAGGAGGAAAGAAAAATGAAGTTGTATCCAAAAAACGGATGGCAAAGGGTGCGGGCAATTGCCGGCAGCATCCTGCTGTTCACTGTGCTGTTTATGGTGGGAGCCGCCAAAGCCAGCAATCTGGAAAGCGCCGCGGCGGGACTAAACGCCTGCGGGGCCATCACCGCCAACACTACCTGGGCGTTGGTGGATAGTCCCATCCTGGTCACCTGCGACGTAACCGTCAACGGTTCGATCACCCTGACCATTGAGCCGGGCGTGGAAGTGCAGTTTGAGGCGGCGGCTTACGATTTGTTTGTCAGCGGCATCTTGTTGGCGCAAGGCACGCCTGCCCAACCGATTACCTTTACCAGGGGGGCAGCCAACAACAATTGGGGCGGGATTCAGATTAACAGCAGCGGCGCGGCTATGTTCAGCCACGCCATCATTGAATATGGCGGTGATCCTACCAGCAATTCGCGGCAGGGCCTGCTCATTCACTCGCCCAACGTGACCGTCTCCGATACGGTCATCCGCGATTCGTACGCGGCGCCGTTGTACATTAACAACGTGACCTCCGATCCCACGTTCAGCAATGTCACGCTGCTGAACAACGGTGCAGACCGCATTGACTTGCAGGGCAACGTCAGCCTGGCAGGGAACCGCACATTGCGCCAGATTGGGCCCAACGCCGTGCCCTACCGCTGGGTGGATGGGGACGTGACCGTGCCCAACAATCTCGTTTTGACCGTAGAGCCGGGGACAGAAGTGCAGTTCGCCAACCTGGCCCACGATTTGCACATTCAGGGCGACCTGGTGGCTCTGGGGAGCGTGGCGCAGCCGATCACGTTCACCAATGGCATTGACAGTTATTGGGGCGGGATTCGCATCTACGGTTCAGCTACAGCGGATCTGGATCATGTGACCATTGCCCAGGCCGGTCACGTGAATGGCAGTCTGGGGCGTTCCTTATGGCTGGATACGCACCAGGTGAACATTGCCAACAGCATCATCCAAAACGGCTATGGCACGACGACCCCCATTTACATGGCTAACCTGTCAGGGGACCCGGTCATGAGTAACATCACCCTGGTGGGCAATACCGTGAATCGCATTGACCTGGCGGGGGACGTGACCCTGGCAGCCAATCGCACCCTCAGCCACATTGGGCCGACTCCTGTGCCCTATCGCTTTCTCTCTAACGTGACGGTAGCCAATAACCGTATCCTGACGATTATGCCGGGGGTGACAGTGGAGTTCCAGGGCACCAGCCACCGGCTGCTGGTGGATGGCACGTTGCTGGCTGCCGGCACGCCAGCGATGCCCATCACCTTTACCAGGGGACAGGATACCTGTTGGGGCGGGATTCACCTGGGCGCTGCAGCTACGGCTACATTTGATTACGCCGTAATTGCCTATGGCGGTCACCCGAATGGGTCGCAGCACCATTCTCTCTCTATCTACTCGCCCAATGTAGACCTGACCAACAGCACGGTGCAGTTTGGCTGCGGCACAGAATCCCCCATCTGGCTCTCGAACATGAGCGCCGATCCGTTCTTCAGCAATCTGACGCTGCAAGGCAACGCTACCAATTACATTGATCTGCAAGGGGACATCACCCTGACCGGGAACCGCACCCTGGCGAATATCAGCGGGCCCAACCCTATCCCGTACCGGTTTGAGGGAGACGTGACTGTGCCTGTCAATCTCCAGTTGACGGTTGAGGCGGGCGTGGAAGTGCAGTTTGAAACTGTTGCCAAGCGGCTGTTTGTCAATGGTAACCTGGTGGCTGATGGCACAGCCGCCCAACCCATCACCTTCACCAACGGCGCGGACGATTATTGGGGGGGAATGCGCATTCAGGCTGGCGGTGCGGCAGTGCTGGATTACGTGGTGATAGATTCGGGCGGTCACAGCAGCGGGCTGAACCGCTCCCTTTCCATTGGTTCTGGCGGCGTCTCTGCCACCAATGTCACAGTGCAAAACGGGTATGGGGCCGAGGCGCCCATCCTGATTTCTAATATCACCAGTGATCCCGTTTTTAGTAATTTGACGCTGACGGGGAATGCCAAAAACTTCATTGACCTGGAAGGGAATATGACCCTGGCAGGCAGCCGCACCCTGGCTGCCAATATCGGGCCGCAGCCTATCCCCTACCGTTTTGAAGGGGACGTGACCATACCCAATGGGCGAATCTTGACCATTGAGCCTGGCGTAGAGGTGCAGTTTGAAGCCGCGGCGCATGACCTGTATGTGAGCGGAAACCTGGTGGCGTTGGGCACTATCACGCAGCCCATTACGTTTACCAATGGGACAGACGATTATTGGGGCGGCATCTATGTCAACCCCACAGGCCAGGCGGATTTCAACTACGTCACGATTGCACAAGGCGGGCATACCAGCGGGATTGCCCGTTCCCTGATTATTCAATCGGGCGACGTGACGCTGGCAAACAGCGCCATTCGCAATGGCTTTGGCGCGGACGCGCCTGTGTGGATTCGCAACGTGCCGGCAGACCCCATCTTTGACAACTTTGAGCTGACGGGCAACGGCATAGACCGCATTGACGTGGAATCCGCCACGCTGGCGGGCAACCGCACGCTGGCTTTGATTGCCCCCATCGCCATTCCCTACCGCCTGGAGGGAGACGTTACGATTCCCACCGCCTACGTGCTGACCATTGAACCGGGCGTAACCGTAGAAATGGAAGCCACAGGCACAGATCTATGGGTAGATGGCGAACTGGCAGCGGCAGGCACACCCGCTCAGCCCATCCTGTTTACCAATGGCGTCGCCAATTATTGGGGCGGCATTTACATCAATGCTGGCGGCAAGGCGACCCTGGACTATGCCACCCTGGAGCGGGGCGGGCATACCGATGGCACGCACGCTCGTTCGTTATGGATTAACTCCAACCAGGTGAGTGTGTCGAATACGGTGGTGCGCAATGGATATGCCGGCAACCCGGCCACCCTGGCCCCCATCTTTATTGCCAACCTGTCCAATGGCGACCCTCTGCTTGCCAATCTTAGCCTGACTGGCAATGGCGTCAACAAAATTGAACTCGGAAGCGGATCGCTGAACACGAATCGCAGGCTAACGGTCGTCAGCGCCAATCCCGTCCCCTATCTTTGGGATGGCGACGTGACCGTTCCTTCGGGACGCACGCTGACGATTGACCCAGGCGTCGAAGTGCAGTTCAAGAATACGCCCCACGACCTTTTTGTAACGGGCAGCCTGTTTGCGCTAGGTACAGCCGCGCAGCCGATCACCTTCACCAATGGCGTAGACACCCATTGGGGCGGCATCCGCATTGATGGCGGCGGCAGCGCGACGCTCAATTACGTCACAATTGAGAAAGGGGGGCACAGTAACAGCGACATAGACCGTTCCCTGCGCATTGATTCTAACAATGTCTCCGTGGCCAACGTTACCATACGCAACGGGTTTGCCGGCACGGGTGCGCCCGTCTGGATCGCTAACCTCTCCGGCGGCGACCCGGCCTTTGCTAACCTGATTCTGTCTGGCAATGGCAACAACGTCATTGAACTGGGCAGCGGCGTATTAGGTTCTAATCGCACCCTGGCCCTGATTGGGCCAAACCCCATCCCCTATATGTGGGACGGCGACGTGACCGTGCCCACCGGTCGCACCCTGACGGTGCAGCCAGGCGTCACGGCTCAGTTCAGGCACACGGCTTATGACCTGTTAGTGGACGGCAGCCTGATAGCCGCTGGCTCGCCCACACAGCCTATTACGTTCACCAATGGCCTGGACGCCCATTGGGGCGGCGTCCGCATCGGCGTTGACGCAGCGGCGGTGTTGGATTACGTCACTATTGAAAAGGCTGGTCATGCCAGTGGCAACCATGCGCGGGCGCTGGCAATTTACGCCGGGCAGCAAGCGGTTGTGTCCAACAGCACGATTCGGGACAGTTATGCCGCCACAGGCGCGCCCGTCTGGCTTAACATGGCCGTTTCTAGCGACCCCCTCATCAGTAACCTGGTTCTCAGCGGCAATGGCTCGAACCATATTGAACTGAGCAGCGCCACCCTGACTGGTGACCGTACCCTGGCTGCTGTCGGCCCGCAGCCGGTCCCCTTCCGCTTAGAAGGCGACCTGACCGTACCGCATGACATGGTGTTGACCGTTGCGCCGGGCATCGAACTCCAGTTCAAGTACACTACCACCGGGTTGTGGGTACACGGCGACGTCATGGCGGATGGCACGCAGGCGCAGCCCATTACTTTCACGGGCGGGCTGGACACTTATTGGGAAGGCATCTACGTCTACACCGACGGCATGGTGGACCTGGATTACGTGACGCTGGCGTATGCGGGCCAAAGCAATGGCGACATAGATCAGGCGCTGCACATCCGCTCCAACACCGTCAACCGCCCGTCTACGGTGACCAATTCCGTCATACGCGACTCGTTTAGCCTGGCCACGGGCATCTACATCTCCGATGGGGCCGAGCCAACTATCATGAATACGCAGTTGCTCAACAATAGGAACGGCATTCGTATTGTAGCGGGTCGCCCCTTCCTGATTGAAAACAGCTACGTGGGCAACAGCGATTATGGCGTGCTGAACGAATCCACATTGCTGGACACGCTGGACGTGCGTCACAGTTGGTGGGGAGACGCCAGCGGCCCTTATCATCCCTACCTGAATCCCGACGGGTTGGGGGATCGCGTCAGCGACAACCTCATCTTTGACCCCTGGCTGTTGGGCGCGCCGGGCGATGTCTGCACCATGGATCTGGCTGCCAGCCATGACGGCGCCAACCTGGTGCTGGCGTATGACCTGTACAGCGGCCCGACCAACGTCTTCTGGGGGAATTTCGTCAACGTCAACGGCCAATGGCAGTCTCTGTTTGCCTCCCAGCTTCCCGCCAATCTCAACTATCAGAACACGTTTAGTTTCCCGTTGGCAAATGCCGGCAACGTCGTCGTCTTCACTATCTTCTGGACGCAGCAATCGGGCATGTTGTGCTACGACTTCGCTGTGGTGGACACAGGCGCAGCCACGCCAGAAGGTCTGGCGCACGTTGCTGGCCTGGCATCCAGTCAGGCGTTACTGCCAGCGGCCCAGATTGAAGCCTGGTACACAGTCGCGCTGCAGCGACGCGGGTTGGATCGGGCAGGCAATCGCCTCCAATAACCAGTATGGGTCAGGCAGCCAGGGGAACCGACCCTGGCTGCCGGCTCCTCACCTTTTCCCTTGTTTTTCACAAGCAGCAACCTGGCAGATAACAGTCAGGTTGCTGTTACTCTTTTCTTTGAGTGTGCGACAGTTTCTAGCCATTGACCAGGACTGTCGCTCATGGAGTGGTATTCAGGGATGGGTTTACGGCGCGCAGCCGTTCCACAAACTCGCTTAAGATAATGGCTGTTGCGCCCCATACTTTGTGGCCGTCCACCTGGAAAAAAGGCACGCGCACATCAAAGCCGTGTAACTGCCACATCTCCACTACTCTCGTGGCTGGTTCTAACAGCAGGGTCAGTGGCGTCTCGACGAGTTCGGCTACTTCGTGGACGTTGGGGTAGAAGATGGGGCGTGCCGGCATCCACCCCACAAACGGATGCACCTCATAATCTGTGACTGGAATGTAAATCGTCGTTAGTGTCCCCAGCACTTCTATTTGCTGCGGCGGCACGCCCACTTCCTCAAACGTTTCGCGCAGCGCCGTTTGCGCCAGGGTCTCGCCCATATCCTGCGCGCCGCCAGGGAAAGCGATTTGCCCGGCGTGGGAGTTGAGCGTTTCCGGGCGGCGGGTGAGCAAAGTATTCAGCCC
>CAYQYJ010000098.1:0-2362 GCA_964421605.1 uncultured Ardenticatenaceae bacterium
TAGCCAAACCACGCTTCATAAGTGAGGCCGCCGTCGCACAAAACAGGCACGCCATTGTCTGTGCCTGGGTTGCCAATGTCAGGGAAGTAGAACCAGGAACGGAAGGCGGAGTTGACGGATTCGCAAGCGCCGCTGCCGTCATTCATGCCCGGCCCATCCGGGCTGGTCAGGTTGCCGTTGGCGTCATAGCGGCTGTACCGGTCAAAGTAATAGCTATCTGACGAGGTATGGTTGAAAACGCCATCCAGCAGCAGATAGATGCCCTGCGCTTCCGCCGCCGCCGCCAGCGCCTGGAAGGTCGCCAGGTCGCCAAAGTTGTCGTCAATCACCTGGTAATTCGCCGTGTCGTATTTGTGGTTGGAAGGGGCTTCAAAGATAGGATTGAGGTAGAGAACAGTGACGCCCAAATCCGTGAAGTAGCCTTCGTTCAGCTTGTCCAGGATACCTTGCAAGTCACCGCCGTAGAAGTTGTCGCCATATTTGGCGGTGCAGTCTGTGCCGGGTTGGCGCGGGTCGCAGATAGCGGTATTCCACACCTGGTCAGGATCGAGGCCAGAACGGTAGATGGTACCGGTGGGGCTGTCGTAAGAGAACTCGCCAATGCCGTTGTTGTTGCCGGCATCCCCGTCGCGGAAACGATCAGGGAAAATCTGATAAACGACCGCCTGCTGCATCCATGCCGGCACAGTGAAGCCAGGATCGTACACCGTAATCTGGTAGCTGCGGCTGTCATCATACGCATCCAGCATGGCCCCATAACCGCCGCCATAGAATTTGGGATCGTCATCCACGTAGAAATCCTGGTCGGCTGGCGAACAAGCCCCATCCCCATTGTCATTTAGTTCAAAAAAGTAATACAAAATGGTAGGGCTGCCGCCCACAGGCACATCCGTTACCCACCAATCGTAGGTGAGCGGATCATCGTCGAAACCGCCATCCCAGACCATATCGTAATAGGTCTCCGCGTTCAGCCGGTCGTCCCAGACGCGCACGCGGGCGCTGGTCAGATCATCCTGCGCCACGCGCAGCCGCAAGGTGATGACGTCCCCAGGCGTGGTGGGTCCCACCGTCGAGCGGTAATCGGCGTTAAACGTATCGTGCAGCACGTCACTCCACAGGATGTTGCAGTCGTGCCCGCCGCTGCTGACCACGGTCAGATGCCCATTCCCATCCTGCTGCCAGGTGGTCTGGCCATCAGTCGTGTCGGTACAGTTGGCTGTATATTCATACATGCCGGGACCCGGCGTCAGCGTACCCCAATATTCGTCATTGTTGCCAATATCGGTGTGGTACACCATAGGCGTGTCGGTGACGTTGGTCCAGGTGTCTCCCCAATTTTCCACCTGTCCCCAATGCAGCGTGCAGGTGATATTGGCCCCCTGTCCAGGCGCATCCGTCACGCCCCCTTTCCACACCTGAACGTAAACGTCAAACGGATCGCCCACGTTGACCGTGTTAAAAGAACCGCCAGTGGGCCACATATTGCCCACCCAGCCCAGAGCGGCAAACGAAGGCTGCACGGTGACTGCAATGAAAAGCAAAGCCAGAACAATCAGCAGCGCCAGACGCCCCCAGCGGCGACTCTGACGCGAGCGTTGGGAAGAGTGAGAATAGTTGTGCATGTTCTCTCCTGCTGAGAAAAGGGGTGAGGTATTGGCCGCTAACTGCCAGAGTCGCGCATTTGCCACGCTCTGACCGGCGACACAAGAATTCTGTTGACTGGTTGATGGTTGACTAGTTAACGAACAGTCAAATTGTAACGGAAAACAAGGGGAGATGTCAACACAAATCGCCGTTTTCTATTGGCGATATTTTACGGTAACGGCGTGAGGGATAGCGCTGCACTTAATCGTGGTGGGCAATTTTTGGCGCATATGCGCCAAAAATTGCCCGTCGCCGATATTTCTCGCCCGTTCAAGAACATGTCATTTCGAGCCGTCTTCGGCGAGAAATCCCTCTCAAATGGCGAGTTGAAATATTCTCATCCCGCCTCAACGGCAGACGCCTGGCGCTTCATATGGTACAAAATAGCGCTGATACCGTTAAGACGTTGGTCGGACAACACCTCTTGCAGCCCCATTTTGTAATAAAAATCGTAAGGAATAGCCAGCAGTTCCGCCAGAGTAACGTCTTGCGCCCCTTCTTGCATGATGGAAGCAAAGCCGCGCACCGTGGGAGATTCGCGGGGCACCTCAAAATGGAAGCGGTATCTGCCGGCATTTTCCTCCACATACAACCAGACCGGCGTCATACACTCATGCACCTGGTGCGCGTCATCCCGCAACCCTTGCAGCGATTCGGGCACATCGGGCAGCCGTTCGGCGTATTCCAACAGATATTCCAGCTTCTCTTTTCCCTGGCA
>CAYQYJ010000098.1:2462-10601 GCA_964421605.1 uncultured Ardenticatenaceae bacterium
CGCAGGTCAGATAAACTATACTCTGGCTAATCTGTTCATCCGCTTTGGAGGTATCCCCTGGCACACTCGTTCCGCTCTCCGGCCCCCCGCGTCACCCTGATCAACGTCTTCGCCCAACCATACGAAAACGCGGTGGCTACTGCCCGCACCTGCTACTCCGCCAGCGGGTTAATTCTGCCGGCAGAAGTCAGCCTCAAACCCGACCTGCGCGACCGCATCGCCCACTCCATTTACGAAGCGGGCCACCACACCACCTTGCAGCACGCCCACGTGCAATTTGGCCTGGAAAACGTCAGCCGCCAGTTCATCTGGTCCTTCCTGCACGCCCACCCTTACTACAACAGCGAGCAAGTCAGCCAGCGGTACGTGCGCGTAGCCCCCGACCAGATAGCTGTCCCCCCCCTCAGCGGGCAGGCGTTGGCTGTATACGAACAGACCATTCAACGCCAGATGGACGCCTACCAACAACTTATCAAGCTGCTGACGCCCACAGTCGAACATTTCTACTTCCAGCTATTCCCCAACCGCGCCCCGTCCCCGCGCCGCCAGCAGCAGGCGCACCCCCTGGCCCGCCGCTGGATTCCCAAAAAGAGCATGGAAGTAGCCCGCTACGTGCTGCCTGTGGCCACCTTCGCCTACTTATACCATACCGTGAGCGTGCTGACGCTGCTGCGCTATTATCGCATGTGCCGGCAGTTCGACGCCCCCCACGAAACCCAAACTGTCGTACAAAGCATGGTTGACGCCCTCTTAGCCGTTGACCCCCAACTGCGCAAAATTCTGGAAGAGCCGCTGCCACTGGAACAAACCCTGGAATACCAGTTCTGGCAATCTGCCCCCCCGCCGCCGCCCGGCTACGCCGCCGCTTTTCGCCGCGAATTCGACGCCGCATTAGAAGGCCACGTCAGCAAACTCGTCTCCTGGAAACCAGACAACGAGACGCTGCTGGCAAACGGCGTACGCGAAGCGTTAGGCTTGCCCCGCGCCGCGCTGGAGGACGCCGCCGCCATTGCCCTGGTCCTAGACCCCCAGCAAAATCCCTATTTTGGCGAATCGCTCAATGTAACCACACTGAGCAAACTCACTCGCGCCCTGCACCACCCCAGCTACACCTTCCGCAAAAAACTGTCCCACACCGCCGACAGCCAGGACCAACGCCACCGCACCACGCCCGCCAGCCGTCCCCTGCTGCCGGCTTACCTGACCTCGGAACCCGATTACATCACCCCCGACTTGCTGCGCCACAACGACCCCGCCCGCCAACTCTACGACGAAACCATGACCCGCACCTGGGAAGGCATTGACGCCCTGCGCCGTCTCGGCGTGGCAGACGAATTTGCCGCCTATCTGCTGCCCAACGCCGTCGCCATTCGCTTTAGCGAAAGCGCCGACCTGATGGCCCTGCATCACAAACTGCGCCTGCGCCTCTGTTACAACGCCCAGGAAGAGATTTTTGCCGCCAGCCGCGACGAAGCCCTACAAATAGCCGCCGCCAACCCCCTCATAGGTTCCTATCTGGGCGCTCCCTGCCGCCTGCGCCACGCTGCTGCCGCTCGCCCCTTCTGCCCTGAAGGGGACCGCTATTGCGGCGTCCCCGTGTGGAAACTGGCTGTAGCCGATTACGAACGCGCTCTGTAGCCACGCCTACCAGGCATCCATGCCAATCCGGTCCGCCAACCCCTCCACAAAATCCGTCAACCCCTGCCCCAGTTTAGGCTGGCAGGTAGCCTGCGGCAGCCATTCCCCCAAATCCCGCGCCAGCAAGCTCTCCCCATCCGTCACCGCCACCCGACCGTTTTCTGTGGTGATACACTCAATCAGCGGTTTTACTCGTGCATCCCGTCGCAGCGATTCGCCATTGTAGCCGCGTGCCGGCAAAATCAACACCGTGTCGTCAGGCGCGCGGAACGGTTCATCCACCATGCACAAATCCGCCTTGAGCGCCACACCCTGCTGGCTATAAACCAGCCGGCTTCCCAGGCTGACGCTCTTAATAGATAGACCAGCCCGCCGAAACGTGTGCAGCAGATACACGACCTCCAGTTCGTCGAACCCATCGTCAATGAGTAAATAACTCTGCGTGCGTTTCTTCTTAGCCATGATGACTACTACATACCTGTACAACTGCTGGAGGCTACCGCGCACTCGCCGTTAGTTCCTCCCTCATCTACCACATAACCCGCTGGAAATACGCTCCGCTGCTCCACATGCCCGCGCAGCGCCGCCGCCGCTCCCAGGCTGGCAATGGCAAAGGCTAGAGCAAATACCAGATTCAAGACCTTCTTCCGCAAAGACAACATCGCCTGATCCTCCACTTTCAAAACAACCAGATTTTCTGTTCTCAACCGGACTTTCAACCTGACCAATTCTTAAAATGCAACGACTCCGGCGCGACTCCCACGCACGCGCCAGCTCTACCCAAAAGATATAGTAAAACAGGCTATAATAGATCGTAAACCGTCTACAATAGTGCTACAATCCGGCTATAACTACCGAATAATCTGGCAGTTTCCCTTTTTTCGTTTATCGGTATAGTGGTATCATGGTCAGAATAGGGCACACCAATAAGCCAACACACCCCTATCATTAACTGCCGTACCCATTTGTGAACAGAGGGCTGGTAAGGCAAATCAACGTGGTGATTGTGGGGAAAGAATCATGCTAGAGGTAGTTCAACCAGAGGATGTCCTGGCAGCCTTGCGTCTATGGCACGGGGGCGAAACAGATAAGTGGCCCCTGGCTGAACTGCGTCTGTCATCTGAAGCCAGCCTGGAAGAAGAGATGTATGGGAGTCTGGCTCAGGCAGGTCCGGCAGCGCGCAACCGGGCAGTGCTGATTCGGGGGTTGAAGGCGCTTGCCGGCATTTCGCCTGAAGCCAACGACCTGCTGCGTTGGCGTTTTGAACATCGGCAAGAAGCGCGTGAAGTTGCCAACCGCCTCAACGTTGCCGAACAAACTATTTTCTTCCGGCAGCGCCAGGCGATCAAGCAACTCGCCCATATTCTCAACCAACTGGAAGCCGGCACCCGCAGCGAATGGCAGGCCAGAATGCTCGCCCGCCTTGATCTGCCTTCCTACGACGAACTCGTAGGCGTAGCCGAAGCCCGCGCAGCCCTACACATCGCTTTGCTTGACCCCCAATCCAGCTTTATCACCGCCGTGGACGGCCTCGGCGGCATTGGCAAAACCTCCCTGGCTGACCGCATCATCCGCGACGTCATCGCTCAGGGCCACCGCTTCGACGAGATTGGCTGGGTGACCGCCAAACAAACCCACCTCTCCTCCCTGGGGCGGCTGCAAGTCGAAAGTGGACGCCCCGCCCTGACCTTCCCCATGCTCCTGGACAAACTGGCTGACCAGTTCATTCCCTCCAACAACGCTGCCAGATCACAACTAGAGCGACATCGCTTCGTGCAAAGCCAGTTGCGCGAACGCGCCTGCCTCATTGTCGTAGACAACCTGGAAACCGTCGCCGACTACGACACCCTGCTGCCCGAACTACGCCAGTGGCTCAATCCCACCAAATTTCTGCTCACCTCCCGCCGCCGCCTGCTAGACCAGCCAGACGTGTTTTCCGTGTCCTTGCAAGAACTTCCGCCAGCAGCAGCCTTCCAGCTCATCCGCGCCGAAGCGCGACGCACCGGCTATCACGAGCTAGAAACGGCGGCGGACAGCGACCTGCAAGCCATCTATGACGCCGTCGGCGGCAATCCCCTGGCGCTCAAACTGGTCACGGGCCAATTGCGCCTCTACTCCCTGCCCGAAGTGCTGCACCGTTTCAACAGCGCCCACGCTGAAAACCCCACCGGACTGCTTGATTATGTCTACCGCGAAGCCTGGGAAAGCCTGCACGACAACGGGCGCGATATCTTGATCATTCTGACCGAAGCCGGCGAAACAGGTTTCACCCTGGAACACCTCAGCCGGCTGTCGCCCCTCTCGCCCGACCTGTTGCGGCGCAGTCTGGAAGAGCTAATATTGCTCTCCTGGGTAGACATTGGCGGCACACTGTTTGAAAAGCGATACAGGCTGCACCGGTTAACCGAAGTATTCCTGCGCCAACTGCTCTCCTGACTCCCTGGCGGGCGCCGCCCACTTCCCCATAAATCTTGACGAGACACCCCCATGAGCGACCTCAACAAATGGCGCGAGCGACAACAGCAGTTTCGGCTGGCGAACGCGCGCCAGTGGATAGAGTCGCTGCAAACCAGCAGCGATTCACGCGCCCTGGTTATACAAGAGTATGACAACTTGCTCCGCAGCCTGGAAACCTTGCTACAAGACCCCCGCTATTTTGACCTGGCGTATGAGTTGATCCAACTGCTCTACCCCATCGTGTTTGGCTACGCGGATTGGGAACGGTGGCAAGTCTATCTGGATCAGGCATTGCATTGGAGCCAGCAAGGGCCAGACCGGGAGAAAGAAGGCCGCTTATGGGAGCAGCTAGGCGATCTGCGCCGCCACCGCAACGAGTTAGACGAAGCCGCCGTAGCCTACCGCCAGGCGCTAACCCTCTTCCGGCAGCACGGCAAAGTAGCCGCCTATGCCGCCGCCCTGTCCAAGTTAGCCAGTCTTTACCAGGCGCGCGGTCAGGTAGCCGAAGCCAACGCCCTGTGCCAGGAAATCCTGCCCCTGGCGCACTCCACCGCGGACGAGCGCGTCATTGCCCATCTTAACATGACCTTGAGCCAGATTCACATTCAACTGCGCCAATGGGAAGAAGGGTTACAGGCTGCCTCTGTCGCCCGCCGCGCCTACCAATCGGCGGGGAATGCTCTGGCGGAAGCCCGCGCCATGTCCAACATGGTCGCCTGCTGGGCAAACCTGGAAATGTGGGCTGAGGCGCAGCAAACGGCAGCCCAGGTTATGGCGGTCTACACCGCCGCCGCCGACTTAGCCGACCAGATCCGGCTGCAAACCAACCTGGGCGTAATCGCCTATAAGCAGGGACGGCTGGCGGTAGCCGAAAAGACCTGGCAGGAAGCGCTGCGGCTGACAACTCAAACGCAAGAGTCGGAAATGCTGCCATTGCTACAAAACAACCTGGGAATGGTGTATCGAGACATGGAAGAATGGGCGGCGGCGGAAGAAATGTTAGCCACCTCGGCGGCGGCCTATCAGGCATTGGGAGATGTTGCCGGCTGGGCAAACGCCCTGGATAACCTGGCGGAGCTTTATGAAGGGCGCGAGGAGTGGGAACTGTGCCGGCAAACCCTGCGCCGCGCCCTCGCCGGATTAGAGCCACACGCCGCCCAACCTGCCTACGGCCGCCTGATCCCCGCCTTGCAGCAGCGCCTCAGCCGCATCCCCTCACTCCCTTGACATAACCCCCAAAAGCCGCTGCCTAAATTCTTATAGCCCCGTTATAGGTCAATTAAAGACGCTTATAGATCACGCCCAGCCAGTTTGTGCTATGATGTGCATGTATTGGCAATAAGTGTGTTTCCCCTGTTGGCTGAGCAGTACCCGGTTGGCAGCGTAACGCCCTTATCGTCAAACACAGCGGATGGCTGATCATGGCAGTCACCTCCTGAATCGTGTGCTGGTCGCCTGGCCAGCGCGCGTCAAAACCGGGGCAACTGTCCGCAACGCAGCCCAAGCAGTACCTGGGCCCGGGCAGTTGTCCCGATTTTTACCACTTTCTTTGTTGGGGTTTTCGGATCACCTTTGGAGGGGTTGCTGGCAGCAGGCGTCGCTTCTCCTGCCAGCCAGCGTTAGTTGACACTGGTGCGTCGTCGCCCGACGTCGCCCAGTAACGGGCATTATCCTTTCTATACGTTTGGGGTTACCTCGGGGAAACAATCGCCCGCGTTGCCAGTGCTCACCGGCGGCGGGCGATTGGCTTTTTTTACCGCCCCTTACTCCATAAAGATTTCGATCTGCTCGCCGCTGTCGTTATCCACAAAGTCGAAAACTTTCCCGGTCCGGCCCGACTCTATCGCTTCCCGAATTTGTTCATAATTGACGCCTTCCAGATCAGGCACAAAACGCGCCCCCATCTTCACGCCAATATTGACCAAACCCAACGGAATATTGACATTCACCTTGTTGCGCCCAGTCTTAACGTCGGTCACCCGCACCCGAAACCAGCGGGGAGCGCTGGCCCCCTTTAAGGGTTCCTTGGGTTTGCCCCGCTCTGTCTGCTCCAGCGCTCGCAGCAGTTCGCTGCCCTCGCTGGCGCTAATCTTCCCCTGTTCAATCATTTTCAATATCTGCAATCGTTCTTGCGTTGTAGCCATTACTCATACTCCTTGCGCATGGAAAACTGCCGTGTCGGAGAAACCATCTACCTCTCTGTAGCGCCTGAACCAAGGTCCAGCCGCATAACAATCAGGGTGCGTTGGGACCGAAATTGAGCCTCCTGGAGAAGCTGGTTCATTAAAGCATCATCAGCAGGATGATCCAGGCGCACCTGCCGCTGCGGCAAATAGTCCAGACGCCGCAGCGCTTTCGCCAGCAAATACCGTTCCAACTGCCCACGACTATCGGGATGGATGCGCAGCGTCACCATATGCGATCGCTGCCACTCACTGTAGATGGATGCCAGCCCGGTCAACCGATCCGCGCTGTTGCTGGTCGCCCAATGTTCCGCCTGGCGGCCATTGACAAAGTTTTTCAGGGAAACCCACAAGCCCGTTTTATACGTGTCATAACGCAACGGGTCGGGCCAGTTCAGGTCGGCGGGCATACTGGCGAGGTCCAACGTATAGGCAGCGTGCCATTCCCGATGGCGCAAGGGACGAATAGTCGGGCCGCCTTCAAACAGCGGTAAGCTGCGAATATACGGCGGCGTTCCGTACCAACTGGTGACGGCGCCTATTTCCCGAAAACCCAGCCGTAAATAAAGCTCCCTGGCTGCCTGGTTATGCTGCTTGACTTGCAGCATGATGGTGTGCGCCCGCTTCCCCGCCAGATGGGACAACGCCGTTTGCATCAGTTGGTGGGCAATGCCTCGCCGCCGCCACGCCGGGTGAACGGCTACATTGGCAATGATGTAACGGCCCACCTCTTGCGTTTGCATAATCGAGACGTTGCCCACTATCGAGCCGTCTTCTTCCCAGATAAAGCCAGGCAAAGCCATACCGGGCGGGAAAACCAACGGCTGATACCAGGGTTGGCTGGCCATTATCAGGCTGCGCTGCAAAGACCGGCGGTTTTCGGCGTCTAATTCCGAACCGAAAGCCATGTCCAGCAGTTGCAGCACCTGATAAGTATCACGACGCAGATTGATCGGCCGCACGCCTTGCCTGCCGGCATCCTGGCGCGATGGCAGAGTGGTGATCATGTTGGCGCTAAACTCTTGACGCAAGGATAAAGTCAACATGTTACCCTAAATCAATATTCCGACAAGCTGCCGCTGCGCCGTGCCCGCTCTTCAGCCCGCTTATACAACCACAGCCCCAAAGCCGGCATGCCCAGACCAAAAACCGTCACAATCACCAGTTCCACGCCAATGGGCGCCAGTTCCGGGTAGCCCGGCGGGAAACCCATCATCGTGGAACGGAACGCATCCACCCCATACGCCAGCGGAATCAGGCGCACCACAGGCTGCAAAAATGCCGGCAGCGCCGCAAACGGGAAAAACGGCGCGCACAATATCATGAATACGAACTGAAACAGGCTGGCCATCGTGTCCGCCGTATCCTTAATCCGCAGCGTCCAGGCGGCAAAGGCAAAACCCGTGCCAAACGTGCCCAGCAAAGCCATCGCCAGCACGTACAACCCCAACAGCGGGTTATGGAACGGCAGCTTGCCAATCATCGCCTGCATCAACAAAGCCGCCCCAATAGACAGCAAACCCGTCCAGAACAACGTAATCGTCACCCGCGCCGACAGACTGGCTAACTTAGAAGCCGGGCTCAGATAAAGCTGCTCCAACGTCCCCTGCTTCTGTTCGCGTCGCACATTGTAGCCAATAGACCACAGCGTATCGCTCAGATAGATAAACAACACAAACCCGTAAACCACCAACCCCGACGTTTGCGAAATGCCCGAAAAGTTCAAGCCGCCAGGGGCAAACATCGCCCCAGCCATCGTCAAGACGGCAATAATCAGGAATATCTGGCCGAAGCTGGCCACAAACTCCACGGGATAGCGCAGCATGATGGTGAACTCCTTGCGCACCATCGCCGCAAAAGC
>CAYQYJ010000099.1:0-10506 GCA_964421605.1 uncultured Ardenticatenaceae bacterium
ACTACGAACTTATTTCTGGACAATTACTTATTACTTGCGGAACAACTCGCGCACAATGATATTGCGCTGAATCTGGCTGGTGCCTTCGTAAATCTGGAAGATTTTGGCGTCGCGCATCAGCTTTTCCACCGGATACTCCGACATGTACCCATAGCCGCCAAATACCTGGACGGCGTTGGTTGTGACCTTCATAGCTGTGTCGGCGGCGTAGGCTTTGGCAAAGGCGGCGGCGGTGGTGTTCGATTCGCCCGCGTCTACCGACCAGGCGGCTTTCCATACCAACATGCGCGCCGCTTCTACCTGCATAGCCATATCGGCTACCATGTGACCAATGGCTTGATGCTGCCAGATAGGCTGCCCCATTGTCACGCGGGTCTTGGCGTACTTAATGGCTTCGTCTAGCGCCCGCTGGGCCACGCCCACAGCGCCCGCAGCCACGCCAGGACGGCTCTTGTCAAACACCTTCATTGCGGTAATGAAGCCTTCCCCCTCGTTGCCTAAACGGTGAGAAACGGGCACGCGCACGTTGTCGAAGATGACTTCGGCAGTGTCCGAGGCGTGCTGCCCCATTTTGTCGAACGGTTTACCCACGCTGACGCCGGGCCAGGCGCGCTCGACGATGAAGGCGCTGATGCCTTTATACCGTTTGCCTGGGTCGGTGTAAGCAAAGACGGTGTAGAAATCGGCTACCGTCGCTCCGGTAATGAAGGTTTTGCTGCCGTTGAGGACGTAGTGGTCGCCTTCCAGACGGGCGGTGGTTTTAATGCCGGCAACGTCCGACCCCGCCTCGGGTTCCGTCAGGCAGTAAGCGGCCATTTGCCCATCTGCCAGGCGTCGCCCATAGGTTTCCTTTTGGGATTCACTGCCGGCAATCAAAATCGGCAGCCAGGCCAGCAAAGCCGCGCCAATGGCTGTGCTCATGCCCGAACACCCCCAGGCCAACTGCTCTGTTACCAATATCTCTTCCAACAAACTCAACCCCATGCCGCCATACTTTTCGGGCACATTCATGGTGGTGAAACCCATTGACTGCGCCTTTTTGATGACGGGCCAGGGATATTCATGCGTCTTGTCATAATGCTCGGCGACAGGTACGATTTCTTTCACCGCAAAATCGTGCGCCAATTGTTGGATCATCTGCTGTTCTTCAGACAGGCAAAACCCAACAGAACCATTTGTACTCATCATTTACTCCTCAGTTCACTACGCCTGCCGCAGTTCCGTTTTCAAAATCTTACCTGTAGCCGTCATAGGCAAGGTGTCGCGGAACTCGATCAGACGCGGATATTTGTAACTGGCCATGTTTTCTTTAGACCAGGCTATCAGTTCCTCCGCAGTCAAAGTCGCCTCTGCTTTTAAGACCACAAACGCCTTCACTTCTTCGCCATATTGCTCGTGCGGCACGCCAATCACAGAAGCCAGACTGACCGCCGGATGCATCATCAACACTTCCTCAATCTCGCGCGGATAAACGTTGAAGCCGCCGCGAATGATCATGTCTTTGACGCGATCCACAATATAAATGTACCCATCTTCATCTTTGCGACCAACATCGCCCGTATGAAACCAGCCATTACGAAAGGCAATCTCATTGGCTTCTGGTCGCTGGTAATATCCCTTCATGACGTTGTGGCCCTTGATCACAATCTCGCCCAATTCCCCGACGCCCACCTCATTGTCTTCTTCGTTCACGATGCGCACGTCCACGCCCCAAACAGGCAGACCAACGGAGCCGGGTTTGACGGGACGATCCACGCGGTTGAACGAGGCGACTGGGCTGGTTTCCGACAAGCCGTACCCTTCCAGGATTTTAACGTTGAACTTCTGTTCAAACGCTTTCATCACTTCCACAGGCATGGCTGCGCCACCTGAGGCGCATAGACGGAGGTTATTGGCAATTTTCTGCAGGTCGTATTTGTCGGCGTGGGGATGGTTGAGCAAAGCCCAGTACATGGTGGGTACGCCAGAGAAAAGCGTCACGTTCTCCTTTTCCATAGCCTCCAGCGCAGCATCGGGATCAAAGCGGGCCAGCAACACCAGCGTGGCCTGCATATAGAACCCCGAATTCATCTGCACCGTCTGGCCGAAAGAGTGGAACAGGGGCAGCACAATAAGCTGCACTTCGTGCGCTTCGTGCGGGTACATGTTGTCTGTCAGGCGGGCATTCATCATCATATTGCTGTGGGTTAATTCCGCCCCTTTGGGCTGCCCGGTGGTGCCGCTGGTGTAAAGAATAACGGCAGTGTCGTCGGGGTTGGTAGCCGCGGTGTTAAAGGTGGCGGGCTGGTTAGCCATCAGCATCCCCAACGTTTTCACGCCAGCAATGGGGGCTGCGCCAGCAGGATTTGTTGTGAGCATGAAGAAATGCCGGCAGTCCGGGGCATCCTGAAAGCCAGCGTACCCCATCTGGCCCATGGGCAGTTGTTCGTTGCCTTCAAAACAAAAGTATGCTTTTGCGTCAGAGTCGCGCAGATGGTAGGCGATTTCGCGCGGTTTGAGCAAAACATTCAGCGGAACAACCACAGCGCCGGCTTTCAGAATGCCATAGTAGATGATGGGGAAATAAGGGAGGTTGGGGCAGCTAAGGGCAACTTTGTCTCCGGGTTGGATGCCGATACTCACCAACCCATTCGCCACCTGATTGGCGGCCCCATTCACCTGCGCATAGGTCAGCCGGATCTGTCCAAATACCACCGCGTCCCGCTGCGGCACCTCGCGGGCGCTGTCTTCAAGCAAAACGGCTAAATTGAGCATGGGAGGTCTCCTTCAAAAAATAGTGATCAGTGGCAAGTGGTCAGTGGCTAGAAAGTTCGCGCCATTCGTGGAATTCGTGGCAAGAAATTTTCATTCCCTGTAGTGCGCCCTGCGCATGGGGAACTCCTGTAAAAATAGTGGTGAGCAAAGAGTGGTCAGAGATTTGCGTCTTTGCCGTTTGTGTCTACCTCATATTCGGGCAGGGGTTCCAGCGGTGTCGCTTCGGCGCGGGCAATGTCCACCGTCATGACCCCATCCACCTGCCCCACATCCTGCACGGCTTCCCGCGCTATCAGGCGGTTCTGGGCAATGGGGCCTTCCACATGAACGCGAGCCAGGCTAAAACCAATGACATTGGCTTCGTCATCCACAATCACATCCCCTACCGTGCCCACTTTGGTGCCGCCAGGGGAATCAATGCCCCGTCCCTGCAAGTCGCCGCGCCGCAGCCAGCCGGCTACGGGGGCAAACTGGTTACTATCCGTCAGCGCCGCATCATTCTTCACCAGAATGGCGTCCAGACCAAATACGGCGACGCCCTCGCGGGGAATAAGCAAGGCTTTGCTGCGAAACAACCCTTCCTTACCCAGATAAATACCCATGATGGCCCTGGCTTCATTGTCCAGGTACAGGTCTTTTACCTCCCCTAGCAGCCTCCCCTCCGTCACACTATAGATGGGTTTACCCACCAGATCTTTGCCCAGGCGCATAGCTTTCTCCTTTCAGGGAATGGGGATCAAAGGCGTGCAGCCGCAGCCGGATTAGCCGCCCTTGCGGCGCACACTATCTCATTATCTGCCGATTATAGTCTGATCCGCATCTCTGGTAAAGTGACATACGCCAGCGTCTGGCGACGGGGTTATAATGGGGGCGAATGTTATGGCGAATTTCCGATGAACCAATCAATTTGTGTAATCTGTGATTGTTTTCATCCATCTCAAAGGATTCTTTATGTTCACTACCCTCAATCCTCACGTATTGCGTCTGCAGTTCCCTTCGCTACAGCAAGAAATCAACGGTCAGCCCGCTCTTTTTCTGGATGGGCCAGGCGGTACACAGACGCCTTTGGGCGTGATGGAAGCCATCTCGGACTATCTGCTGCGGGACAACAGCAACCAGGGAGGGCGCTTTGCCACCAGCCAGCGCACTGACGCCTTGTTGGCGGCGGCGCGCCAGGCGGCGGCGGATTTCTTGAACGCGGCACGCCCGCAAGAGATCGTCTTTGGTCCCAACATGACCTCCCTGACCTTTCACTTTAGCCGCGCCCTCAGCCAGACGTGGCAGGCCGGGGATGAGATCATTGTCACCCGCCTGGATCACGACGCGAATATCTCTCCCTGGCTGTTGGCGGCCCGCGATCGCGGCGTAACTGTGCGCTGGCTAGATTTTCACGCGGACGATTGCACTCTGGCATTAGAGGAACTGCCGCACCTGTTGACGGACAAAACGCGGTTGGTAGCGGTAACTTACGCTTCAAACGCGGTGGGCAGCATCACAGATGTGGCGCGGGTGGTGCGGCTGGCTCAGGCGGCAGGGGCGCAGGTGTATGTGGATGCGGTGCATTATGCGCCGCACGGCGCGATTGACGTGCAGGCGCTGGAGTGCGATTATCTGGTGTGTTCGCCGTACAAGTTTTTTGGGCCGCACAGTGGCATTCTTTATGGCAAGCACGACCGCCTGGAGTCGCTGGCTGCCTACAAGGTGCGCCCGGCAGCCAACCAGCCGCCAGGCAAGTGGGAAACGGGTACACCCAATTTCGAGAGTATTGCCGGCATTCGCGCCGCTATCCACTACCTGGCCACTATCGGTGAGCTATACGCCGGGCCTGACCTGCCGCGCCTGGCTGCTTATACTGGCGTCCGCCGCCAGTTGAAAACGGCGCTGCACCTTATCCAACAGCACGAATCCGCCCTCAGCCTGCGCTTTTTGGCGGGCGCTGCCGGCATCTCTGGCCTGCGCGTCTACGGCATCACCGATATCGAACGCCTGGATGAACGCACGCCCACCTTTGCCGTCAGCCTGGCAGGGTATACGCCGCCGCAGCTTGCACAAAAGCTGGCGGATCAGGGCATCTTCGTCTGGGATGGTCACTACTATGCCGTAGCCGTGATGGAACGGTTGGGGCTCTTGGATCAGGGCGGCCTGGTACGCATTGGCTTTGTCCACTACAACACCACCGCGGAAGTGGACAGGCTCCTGCAAACATTAAAAGAACTGGCACAATAAGCTTCAGGCGGGCCCATGGGCCCGCCTGACAGTCATTTTTTCACTTTTGCGCTGCTACGAGCTGCGTTAACAACTCCGCCTGGGGGGGGATGATGACGATCTCGCTGTTACCTTTCAGCACGTTTTCCGTCTCCAAAATCTCAAACATCGCCTTAGCGACTTCGGGGTCTTCGCCAATCTTTTGCAGCGCCGCCCCGACGATCTCCGGACGCATGGCGTTGGCCCGCGCAAACTCCACCGCCGCCCGCCGCTCCGCGGAACTGGTGATCACGCTGACGCGGTTGGCGCCATCCTGACGAATAGCCGATGTCACCTGGCGCAGGCGATTAACCACCTTTTCCTCAATTTGCTTGATCATGGTGTGGTCGCGGAAATGCACCTTGCGAATGTAAACTGAGCCTAGTTTATAGCCCCACTCATGCGATTTCGGCGACACCTCCGAGCGCACCGCCCGGCTCATCACGTGCCGCGTGGCTAACATATCGTCCAGCCGCATATTGCTCAAGGTGCGCACGGTGGCGCTGCTGACGTTGGCGGACAGCGAGCCGCGTGGGTCGGTGTTCTTAAACAGGAACGCCACCGGATCGCTGATAAACATCTCATACCAGACGCCAATCCCCATAGGCGCGCCTTCTTCGGAATTAACGGGCAAACTACGTAGATATTGCTGATCCAAACGCATGTCCAGCACGTGCCGCTTGCCAAACCAGTTGACAATTAAAGCGCTGGGACCCAACTTCAGCCACAGCAGCTGCAGCCCTGGCTCATGCAGCACTCCCACTACTTTGCCGAATAACACATAGACGTGGCACGTTCCCTCCTGCACTACGGCATAAACGCCAAACATGCGCAGGAACCAGCGGAAAATGGGTTCTCCAAAAAGCAAAACCACAAACGTTGTGGCCGCAGCCGAGAAAAAGGCTAGTAAATCGCTCATTTCGACACCTCCATAATCACGCGGCGCGCTTTGGCGTACAGTTCCAGCCGCACATTGCGCAGGTACGCACTCAGCACATCAGGACCACTCTGTTTTAGATCGCTCAACTGTGCCGCCAACATGTTCAATGGCTCCACTTCCGCCTGCGCCCTCAAAGTCTCAATCTCGACAGCCCGTTTTGATTGCACAATGGTCTGGTCAGCTTTGGCTTTAGCCAGGCTAATGTCCGATGAGACCTCATTGTGAGCCGTGTTGATGGCTGCCAGGGCGGATTCGACTTCGTGCGGCGGGTCAATGCCCGTGATCAGCGAGGCGTCAAATTCAATGCCATAACGGGCGGCTGCCGAGGCGCACTCCCTTTCCATGTAATCGTTAATTTCGTTCAGGTTCTTGCGCAAGTCGTTGATCGAAACGCCCACCAGCAGGTCGCTGTCTAAGTTTTCATCTGATTCCAGCAGGGCGCTGCCATCAGGGGACTCAAAGCTGGCAATGCGTTCGCGCAAAATAGCCACAAAATACCCCATAACGTGGATAACGGGGCTTTTGACGCCGAATATATAGGCGTACAGGTTGCGCTCGCAGACGCGGTAACGGATTTGCCCGCTCAGACCGATGTTAAGCTGGTCTTTAGTAACGGCCTCCAGGATTGTGCCGTTCTGGTTGGCTGTGGGCGTTTCCAGGTCCATAGCCATGTTGATGGTCTCGGTGGCTACGGAAACTTTGTACACTCTTTCCCAGGGCCATTTGAAGTAGGGGCCGCCAGGCGGAATCACGCGCACCTGGGGATAAATGTACCGCTCTTTGTCTTTCTCGTTGAGATATTCAGCGATGGGATCGTCCAGCGTGGTGGCCTGGCCCAGGCGTACAGCTCGCCCAAAGCGGGTTTTGACGGCGCGTTCGTTCTGGTCCACGGTATAGAAGCTGGTGAGGATATACCGCAGCATAAACCAGCCCACAAATCCGAGGAAAACGCCAATGACAATTGAAGACATCTGGGAATAACCTCCGTTGGCAAATAGGGATAGTAGTCAGAAGCTGCGCCAACCCTGTGGCGCGAATCGTGTATGATACCAAGATACCGCAAAATATCGCGCGCGGCTAGACAATGGTATACCTGGCGGTTATCTTATGCTATAATATATGATGCAGTGTGTCATAAACTGTTTGTCTTATTCATTTTCCCCTCGGGTGGGATTCTCCCACGTGAACCGGGAAATGGAGGAAAAAAATGGAAACAACGTTGACCAAACCCTCGAACTGGTTAAAACTGTGGGCAGGCGTGGTTGGTCTGGCGTTTGAGCGGGTCAAGCCAGCGGCGCACAATGGACATGTGGTCCCCAGCAAGCCAGCAGTTGCCGGCAAGCCGGCAGCCGCTCACAAGCCAGTAGTTACCCCCAAGCCAAAAGCTGCCGCCGCCCCACCGCAAATCCCCCCTGACGACCTGACGCTGATTCATGGTATTGGGCCAACTTTTGCGCGGCGGCTGCATGATGCCGGCATCACCACCTACGCTCAGGTTGCCGCCATGATGCCGCATGAGTTGCAGACGATGGCTAAAGCCGCCGATTGGCAAGCCAATCCGGCGGAATGGATCGAACAGGCGAAGGAGCTTTTGCGGTAAAGCAGGTTTCTAACCGCGCCGCAGTTAGCCAGAATAGGCGGCAGTCTCGTCGTTGGCGAGGCTGCCGCCTTTTTTTATGAGTAGTTTTTGCCTGCGTCGGGGCGCAGCCAAAAGTAGAAGCAAGGCAGCCGGGGGAATGAAGGCGGCAGGACAGAGGCTGCTACCGTCTGATTCCGGCGGCGGCGCGGCAGCAGCCGGCGGCGTAGGCTGGCTGCGTGCGACTTGCAGGGGCAAAGCGGTTGGTATCAAAACGGGGTTGATGGGGGTTGGCGTAGGCGGAATCTGGCGCGGCGGCGCGCCAATAGCTACCCGCCAGGCTGTTTCCAGACCGTCCGTGTTAAAGCCATACACCTCTTCTAACGCCTCGTCGTAGACTGCGCCGTCAGCCAGAGCGCGCAGCAGTTGCTGCATGGCTTGTTGCCCATAGGTGTCTAGCAAGAAGGAAACCAGGCTGTAGCTCTGGCTGTAGGCAATGCCGGCATCCGCCGAATGCGCCGAAAAAGCGCCGTTCAGACTGCGCACAGGCACAAACAAGTTATCCTCGACTCCCCTGGCAATATCCTGGCGCACGGCTTCCGACGGTTCCCCTTCAGCGACCATAGCCAGCCCTTCCTCCAGCCAGGTGGGCCGGCTGCCGCCAACGCAACTCCAGCCAAACTGCCCCACCACCAGGTGCGCCAGTTCATGCGCCGCCGTTGGCTTGCCCCAACTCTCTAACTGGGCAGGGGAAACGCCTATTAAAATGATGTTGTAATCGGAAAATGCCAGCGCCCCCGCCCAATCCTGCACGTACAGCACGGCGTCACGCATGTCGTCGGCGCTGCCATAAATAAAAAACTGGACATCCTGCTCTAATTGGATGCCCATTTCCAGTTGCAGCCGCTCCAGGGCCGCCAGCGCCGCTTGCAGCAGTTCGGGACCAACGTGATCGCCGCGATACCAGTTAACGTGTATCCCATTGGCGCTCACTTGCCGCCAATCGTAACGTGGGTCGTTAAAGGTGAGACTTTGTAGCGGCGTGGCGATGGCGCTGCCGCTGGCATCTTCCAGCGTCCAGAACCAGGACAACTGCGCGCCAGGCGGCGGGCTGCCAGAGCGGCTCAACACCCACTGCCATTCCAGGCTGCTGCCTGTAGGCGTGACGGGAACCTGTGTCTGCGTCGGCAGGCAGCTTAAACGATTGGTGCTGTAGTGGAGCGTTGCCGCTGTCAAGGGACGGGCTGTTTGCACGTCCAGGCGAAAGGTAACGCTTTGCGGAAAGTCCAGTACAGCTTCATTGTGCGTCACGGTGATGGCGGGGGTGGGGGGCGTTTGGGCGAGAGTGCCGGCATTCGCTCCCCCTAAAATCAGCGTCCAAAACAGCAGTAGCAAAAAATTCTTCATCCTCGTCTCCGCAGGCGCCATAATAGAAAAATGCCTGTGACTACAGCCGCCCCCAAAAGCCAGAATAACCAGGAAACTACGCCTCCAGGCGCAGATTCCCCTGTAGGTGTCGCGGTGAGCAGCACGGCGCTCGTTGGCGATGGGGCGGGCGGGCGCGTGGGCGCAGTTGTGGGCTCTGGGGTTAGCGTCGGTGTTGCCGTCGGCGACGCCGTCACGGTAGGGGTGACCATGGGCGCAGGCGTTTGCGTAAAAGTGGGCAACGGCGTGGGCGTAGCCAGAGGCGGCGGGAAATCCGTCAATGGTTCAACATCTAACGACTGCACCACATAATACACCAACCCGCCAATCATGCAGTAATCGCCAATGGGTTGCGTACAGACGGCAGGCGGCAGCGCTACCTGAAAGACGCCGTCGCTGGCGGTAATCTGTTTCCGTTCGCCCCACATATCCACCAACCAGGCGGTTGTCCCCGGCCTCACTTGCGCCACCTCTGCCGTCTGTGGCAGCGGCAGCCGGGCAAACGCCACCGTTGTCACCCGATCCACCTGGGTCAGCCGTACTTGTCCCACTTCATCCCAACGCTCCCGCTCGGCAGCAGTGACGCCTGCCAACATCTGGAAAGCAACGCGGGCCGTCTCAAAAGCCGGGCGGCGGCTACCATCCTGGCGCACCAGCCCAAATGGCTCCGGATTGGCGGCATAGTCGCCAGCCGTGTCTTGCAGTTTGTAAAGAGCCACCCGCTGCGCCCCCGCCGCCAGAGCCAGAGCCAGCGCCTGGGGCATGAAGGCTGCCTGTTCATATTGGAGTACGCTCAAGGTCACGCTGAACACGGGCCAACCCGGATCGTCCTTGGGTGGGGCATTGGTCTCTACTAACCAGATGGGTTTTTCCAGCCCGTGATTGCGCAGGATAGTCGTGAAGGTTGTCAAGACATCATAAACCGAAGCGGGCTGGAAATAAATGTGCGCCGTCACCACGTCGAAATAATGATTGTGGCTGGCTGCCTCCGGATCCGCTGCCAACAAATTGAGCAGCCGCTGTAAATACTGCTCACGGCCAAACTGCGCATCCCAAAAGTAGGTCATAGCCGCCAGATGGACGACCGCCTGGGGGTTAGCCGCTTTGGCCGTCTGGTAAGCCACCCGCTGCAATTGCAGGAAATCGGCTTCATCGCCATCCCACGTGTGGCCCGGCGTGGTGGGGTCCCATATGTCCGGCTCGTTCCAGATTATCCAGTGGTCAATGGTCGAGGCATACGTGGTCACAGTCGCGCGCACAAAATTAGCCCACAGGTTGTCTGGATCATCGCCAGCTAGCCATAAACCTGCCGGCAATCTATCCACGTCACGCGCCCAATCAGGGATGCCGATCAACATGCCCACCACCTCTCGCCCCGCTGCTTTTTCCAGCGCCAACTGCGCCGCTGTCACCGGCGGCTGCCAATCGGCAGGGCCGTTGGGCTGCATCTCCGCCCACTGGAACCGCACGCGCGTCCAGGCTGCGCCCAGCGCCGCAGCATCAGATGGGGATTCGATGGCTTCCACCACGCCAAAGCGCCAGTCTACCGCCGCTCTTTGCGCCGCTC
>CAYQYJ010000100.1:0-10503 GCA_964421605.1 uncultured Ardenticatenaceae bacterium
AAGCCAGCAGCGAGATGATCTCCCTGGGCAAGTACAACAACGCGGCAAAAGCGCGGCGGACGGCGGCGCTGGCGCGGGAAATATTGGGCGGCAACGGCATCTTGCTGGAAAATCATGTGGCGCGGCTGATGCTGGATGCGGAAGCGATTTATACCTACGAAGGCAGCAACGAGATCAATTTGTTGATTGTGGGGCGGGCCCTGACGGGGATTAGTGCTTTTGTGTGAGGCTGCTGATAGAGGAGGAGAGAATAATTAATGGGTGAATGGTTAATGGTTAATGGGCGGCTATGGTTTCTGTCCAGAGGGTATGCAGATGACAGAGATTATGGGGCTGGAGAAGCCTGACAGGTCTGCGAGACCTGTCAAGCCTGATAACGCAGGGTACGGAATGACAAGGAGGAACTCTGCCGGCGGGGTAGGGATTCCTCGCTTCGCTCGGAATGACAATGAGGAATAATGTGGCAAAGAGGGAGGTTGCTTTGTCTGTTACTCGAACCGATCTTTCTATTTCTGCAACGCGGGCGCGGCGGCAGCGGCGGGCAGTAGCCGCGTTGGCGGGGATGTTGCTGCTGGTTATTCTGGCGGCGCAGCAGTGGGGGGCGCAGGCGGCGCGGCTGCCGGAACAGTCGCCGGCGGCGGCGGAGCCTATTGTGCGCGAGATAGACCAGGCGCGCAATTTGACGATTAACGGCATCAATCCCGTAGACCTGTCGGGCATCCGGCAGGATGTGGGGGATTTGAACCTGGACGGGCTGCCGGACCTGGTGATTGGGGGACGCCAGGCGGACCCCGGCGGGCGGGAGGATGCGGGAGAGACGTATGTGTTGTTTGGGCCGCTGAATGCCGGCACGATGGAACTCAGCACAGACGCCGACGTGACTATTCATGGCATAGACGCGGGCGACCATTCGGGCATTGGCGTGGCGATTGGCGACTTTAACGCCGATGGGGTGAATGACCTGGCGATTGGCGCGCGGCGAGCTGACCCGGATGGGCGCGAAAACGCGGGGGAGGCGTATATCGTGTTTGGGCCGTTGAGCGCGGGCGTTTACGAACTGGCGGACCTGCGCGACGTGACTTTTAACGGCATCGCGCCGTTTGACGAGACGGGCGTGGGCGTGGCGGGCGGCGACGTCAATGGGGATGGATACGAAGACCTGACGATTGGGGCGCGCCAGGCAGACCCGGATGGGCGAGAAGATGCGGGCGAGACATACGTCGTATTGGGGCCTTTCACGGAAGGCAGCACGCATGAACTTTCGCAGGCGGACCTCCTGATTAAGGGGAAACGGCGCGGCGACCTTTCCGGTTATGGTCTGGATACAGGGGACATCAATCACGACGGGCATCTGGATTTGCTGCTGGGGGCGTGGGCGGCTGAAGGCGGCGACGTTCTGAATGCGGGCGAGTTGTACGTCCTCTTTGGGCCGCGCCCGGCCGGCGTGTGGGATTTGTTGACAGACGCGGATGTTACTATCAGCGGTCTGGGAGAAGAAGACCATCTGGGCGTGGGGGCGCGCAGTGGGGATATTAACCTGGATGGGTATGACGACATCATGGTGGGGGCGACAACGTCTGACCCGGATGGGCAACTGGAAGCGGGCGAAGCGTACATTGTGTATGGGCCGCTGGAGGCGGGGTATTATTACCTGGGGGACGTGGTGGATTATATTTTTAACGGCATTGACCCCGCCGATTATTTTGGCATTGGCGTCTCGAATGGGGATTTGACGAATGATGGGCTGCCTGACCTGGTGTTCGGGGCGTTCCGCGCCGATCCGCACGGCAAGTTCAACGCCGGGGAGACGTACGTCGTCTTTGGGACGATTGCTGACCTGGCAGTGACGCAGCAGGCGACGACGCCGCTGCCGCAAACGGGGCAGGTGTTGACGTACCAGCTTGACGTGAGCAACGCGGGGCCAAGCGCGGCGGCGAACGTGCGGTTGACAGCCGAACTTTCGGCGGACGTGACCTTTGCCAATATTAGCCACCCGAATGAATGCGTTTACGAGGAAGAGGCGCACACGGTGGTTTGTACGGCGGTTTCTTTGCCGGCAGGGGTGAGTGTGTCTGTTCTTGTTTCGGTTGTGCCGGCAGAAGATGGCGTTATCAGCAGCGCCGTTTCGTTGAGCAGCGAAACGCTGGACTCCGATCTGACCAACAATGCCGCGGCGACGGACGTGGTCGTCGCGCCGGCGTGCGGCGGTTTGCCGCCCACTATTCTGGGCAGCGCGGGAGATGACACACTGGTGGGTACGGCAGGGGATGATGTCATTTTTGGGCGCGGCGGCAACGATATTATTTTGGGGTTGGAAGGCGATGATGTGTTGTGCGGCGGTACGGGGGATGATTGGATTGGCGGAGATGCCGGCAACGACCAGTTGTTGGGAGAAAACGGGCAGGACTTTCTGACGGGCATGGATGGGAATGACGCTTTTTGGGGCGGGACCGGCGATGACATCATCCTGGGCAGCGCGGGGAATGACAACGCCAGTTGCGGCCGGGACAATGATTATTTCGACGGCGGCGCTGATTTTGACACGGCGCTGAGCAATTGCGAAGTGGTGGTGAACGTGGAAAAAATGGAGCAGTCGGACGCACCGTGAGAGAACGCTTGTGGCAGAACCGCGCAAAGGGTATGGGGGGGAGGGGCGGGTTTCAAACCCGCCCGTACAATCGCCCCTACGGGGTGATGTTGGCGCTGCTGTTGGGGGCGCTGTGGTTTGCGCCTGCGCCGCGAACGGCGCTGCCCGACCCTGGCGGGGTGACGGATTATGGGCAGGGGTATTATTACGCGCAGACAGCGTGGGCCAGTTTGCACCGGGATGGGCGTAACTCGGACTTTGCGCCGCTGGTAGCCCCCCTGCCCAACCAGGTCAAATGGACAGCGCTGGACGGGGCGACAATTCCGATTGCGCTGGTGTTTGGGCCGGAGGGACATCTGTACGTGACCAGCGGGCGAGGACCGGGGACCAGCCATCTACACGCACTGGATGCCGACGGGAATATGGTGTGGGAAGCGCCGCCGCAGCAAAGCCTGGATGACCTGGATTCGGGCGCGGTCTTCGGTTCGCCCACGGTCGATCGGGATGGGGTCGTTTATTTGAGCGACAGCAATCAGTTTTGGGCGTTTAACGCGGACGGCAGCGTCAAGTGGGTGACAGAGATTCCCTTTGCCACGTCTCCCTTTGTGACAGCCATTATCACGCCGCAGGGGTACGTGGGCGGCGTCACGTTTGATGGCAAGGTGGCTTTCTACCAACGCCAGGATGGGACGCTGGCGCTGCCCGTGCTGGATTTGCCGGGGGGGCCAGGCCCCGCCGCGGTGCCGCCGCCGCCAGGGGTGTTTGGCGGCGGGCTGCTGGACCCGACGCTGATTGACGACCTGTACAATCGTCTTTTCGGTTATGCGTTTGAAGTAAACAATACGCCAGCCATCAGCCCGCAAACGGGGCGCATTTTTATTGTGGCGGCGGGGGCTACGCCAGACGTGGGGGTGTTGTATGGGATTGACATGGTGGGTGGGCAACTGGAAATTGCTTTCCAGACAGAAATGGGCAGCGGCAGCGGCACAGCGCCAGCGGTAGCCGCCGATGGCAGTCTGGTGTTTGTGGCGGATGGCGGGCATGTGATGTACGCCATTGACGCGCAAACGGGGGATGTGGTCTGGACAACGGAGGGGGCCAGCATTGCCGCCTCGCCCACGATTGGGGCTGATGGCACGTTGTATACGGGCGGCGGTAATCTGTCGGCGCTGCATCCGGCGGATGGGGAGGTGTTGTGGAGCGTTAACTTTGATGAACTGGCGGGGACGCTGCTGCCGGCATTGCCGCCGGAGACGCCGTTTGTGGACACGGGGCTGCCTGTGGGCAAAGTGAATGGGGTGATTACGGCGTCGGCGCGGCAGTTGTGGGTGGTGGTTACGCTCGGTTATGATGTAGTGCTGACGCCCAACGGGGGCGCGCTGCCGCTGCCTAAACTGGTAGCCCTGGCGTCTGTGAATCCGGCGGATGGGGAGTTGAACGGGTACACGCTGGTGCGGGACACGAATGAGAGCGACGTGACGATTGACGCGGATGGCAGCCTGTACGTTTCGCACGCCGCTTTGCTGTCGTCGCTGTTTTACTATGGATTGAACCCGATTTTGCCGCCAGAGCTGCAACTGCCCACCGCGCCGCTGGCGGGCATCACGGCGCTGGAACCTGTTTCGTGGCGGGCGTTGGGAATTGCCGGCATTGATTGGGTGCAGGAATTGAATGCGCAGGCGCTGGCGGAACTGCCGGGCGGGGATTTGCAGGCAGCGTTCGCGGTGACGCGGCAAGGGCGAATGCAGTTGGCGGCGACGGCGGATACGATTGTGGATGCGGCGGAACAGGGGGAGATTTCGACGGAGACGGCGACGGCGGCGCGCGCGGAGGTGGCGCAGGCGCAGAATGCGCTGACGACGGCGCGGCTTATTTTAGGGCAGCCGAATCCGCCACCGTTTGGGCAGTGGTTGGCACGGCAGTATGTGACGTATGCGGCGGCGGCGCTGGATGAGGCGGCGGCGTTGTTGGCGTCCCGTTGAAAAGAGATGTCACGCGGAGACGCAGAGGACGCGGAGAGTTGAAGGACAATTTGCTAAATTGTCTCTGGGCAATTCGCTGAATTGCCCCACGATGAGAGGCGAGAGTCGGGCAGGGATGCCCACAACCTACGAAGGAGAAGGTGGATGAAGCCAGAAATGCTCAACGAGGAACACCGCATGTTTCAGGAGGCGGTGCGGCGGTTTGTGGAGGGGGAAATTGCGCCTTATCATCAGCAGTGGGAGGCGGAGGGCATTGTGCCGCGCGAACTGTGGCGACAGGCGGGCGCTTTGGGCTTTCTGTGCCTGGACGCGCCGGAAGCGTATGGGGGCATGGGCGTTCCGGATTTCCGCTATAGCGCGATTGTGATTGAGGAACTGGCGCGGGTGAACGCCACGGGGCCGGGCTTTGCTATCCACAGCGATATGGTTGTGCCGTATATCACGAAGTATGGCACGGAGGCGCAGAAGCAGCGCTGGCTGCCGCGGTTGGCGACGGGGGAGTGGATTGCGGCGGTGGCGATGACGGAGCCGAATACGGGCAGCGACCTGGCGGGGGTGCAGACAACGGCGGTGCGGCGCGGCGATCATTATGTGTTGAATGGGCAGAAGACGTTTATCTCTAACGGCATTCTGAGCGACCTGGTGGTGGTGGTGGCGAAGACGGATCCCCAGGCGGGCAGCCGCGGCGTCAGCCTGCTGGTGGTCGAGCGAGGTATGGCGGGCTTTGCGCGGGGGCGGAATCTGGAGAAGATTGGCATTCACGCGCAAGATACGGCGGAGTTGTTTTTCCATGACGTGGAAGTGCCGGCAGAGAACCTGTTAGGGCAGGAAGGGCACGGCTTTTACTATCTGATGCAGGGGCTGCCGCGAGAGCGGCTGACGATTGCCATTTCGGCGGTGGCGGCGGCGGAGGCGGCGCTGGCGTGGACGATGCAATATTGCCGCGAGCGCACGGCTTTTGGGCAGCCGATTGGTAAGTTCCAGAACAGCCGCTTTGCTCTGGCAGAGATGCATACGGAAGTGGAGATTGGGCGGGTTTTTCTGGATCATTGCATTATGCTGCACAATGCGGGGCAGTTGAGCGCGGAGAAGGCCGCCATGGCGAAGTATTGGACGACAGATATGCAGTGGCGGGTGACGGATCAATGTTTGCAGTTGCACGGCGGCTATGGGTATATGACGGAGTATCCCATTGCCCGCGCGTTCCGCGACTGCCGCGCGCAGCGGATTTATGGGGGGACGAATGAGATCATGAAGGAAGTGGTGGGGCGGGCGTTGGGGTTTTAGAAGGGGGATTTCACCGCAAAGACGCGAAGGCTTGTCCTGAGTATTATCGAAGGAACGCGAAGAAGAACCAGGTAGCAGAGAAACTGGGTTTTTGAGAAAAACCCGGTTTCTAGCGTGAAGGAGTTAGAGATGACGATTGATGCTTATATTTATGATGCAATTCGCACGCCGCGGGGGCGGGGGAAGGCGAATGGGGCGCTGCATGAGGTGACGCCCATTCAGTTGTTGACGGGGTTGTTCCAGACGCTGCAAGCGCGGCACGACCTGGATACGTCGCAGGTGGATGACGTGGTGCTGGGTTGTGTGACGCCGATTGGGGAGCAAGGGGGAGACATTGCGCGCACGGCGCCGCTGTATGCGGGGTGGAACCTGGACACGCCAGGGATGCAGCTTAACCGCTTTTGCGCTTCGGGGCTGGAAGCGGTGAACCTGGCGGCGATGAAGGTACGTTCGGGGTGGGAGGAATTGGTGGTGGCGGGGGGCGTGGAGTCTATGTCGCGGCTGCCGTTGGGGTCGGATGGGGGGGCGATTATGGATGACCCGATGGTGAGCGAGACGATTGGGTTTGTGCCGCAGGGGATTAGCGCCGACCTGATCGCCACGCTGGAAGGGTTTAGCCGGCAGGATGTGGATACGTTTGCCCTGCAATCGCAGCAGCGGGCGGCGGCGGCGGCGCAAGAGGGGCGGTTCAGGTCGCTTATTCCGGTGCGGGATGCGGCAGGGAATGTGCTGCTGGATTACGACGAGCATATGCGCCCGGAAACGACGCTGGAGGGGTTGGCGACGTTGCGGGCAGCGTTTGAGAAGATGGGGCAGGCGCGTTTTGACGCCATTGCCCTGCGCAAGTACAGGCAGCTTGACCACATTGAGCACGTACACACGGCGGGAAATTCGTCGGGGATCGTGGATGGGGCGGCGCTGGTGTTGGTGGGGTCGCTGGCGAAGGGGCAGGCGTTGGGACTGCGGCCACGGGCGCGCATCCGGGCGGCAGCGTTGGTGGGGGATGAGCCGACGATTATGCTGACGGGGCCCGCGCCGGCGACAAGGAAGGCATTAAAGAATGCCGGCATGTCGCTGGCGGACATTGACCTGATTGAGATCAATGAGGCTTTCGCGGCAGTGGTGTTGAAGTTTATGAAGGATATGGGGATTCCGACTAACGAGCGGATTAACGTTAACGGCGGGGCGATTGCCCTGGGTCACCCGCTGGGGGCGACGGGGGCGATGTTGTTGGGCATGGCGCTGGATGAGTTGGAGCGGCAAGATTTGAACACGGCGTTGATCACGCTGTGCGCGGGCGGCGGGATGGGGATTGCGACGGTGGTGGAGAGGGTTTAGGGGGAAGGGAGAAGGGGGAATGGTTAATGGGTGAATTGGTAAATTGGTGAATGGTTAATTTTGGGTGGATTGGGCGGCGAGGCGGAGGGTTTGGAGGTGGATGGCTACGATGTCGTGGATGTTGGGGGCGTAGCCGCCAGCCATGACGGTGGCGATGGGGAGGCGATGATGCCGGCACATGGCGTAGACCAGTTCGTCGCGGGCGGCCAGGCCAGCTTTGGTGAGGGATAGGCGGCCAAAGCGGTCGCCCACGAACGGGTCGGCGCCCGCCAGGTAGATAGCCAGGCCAGCCTGCGCCTGGTCGAGCGCCTGCTCCAGGGCTGGAGTGAGCGCCGCCAGGTAGGGCGCGTCAGTTGTACCATCGGGCAAGCCCACGTCCAGGTCGCTGTGGGCTTTGTGGAACGGGAAGTTTTTCTCCCCATGAATGGAAAAGGTGAAGATGGTGGGGTCGGCGGCGGTGATGTCGGCGGAGCCGTTGCCCTGATGCACGTCGCAATCTATCAGGATGACGCGGCGCACCAGGCCCTCGGCTTGCATGGCGCGGGCGGCGACGACGGCGTCGTTGAAGACGCAGAAACCTTGCCCCCAATCGGCGTGGGCGTGGTGCGTGCCGCCCGCCAGGTTGGCGCTGCTACCCCAGCGCAGGGCGGCGCGACAGGCGGCGATGGTTCCGCCCACGGAACGGCGGGAGCGTTCGACCATTTGCGGCGACCAGGGGAAACCAATGCGGCGCATCTCCTGGGGCGTCAGGCTGCCCTGCTGCACGCGCGCCAGGTAGGCGGGGGTGTGGGCGCGACGGAGTTGGCTGTCGGCGGCGGCAGGGGGTTCGCTGACGTTTTCGGGGGCGGTGAGTTCAGCCTGCATAACCGCCTGGCGCAGCAGGGCGTATTTGCTCATGGGGAAGCGGTGGTCTGCCGGCAGGGGCAGCACAAAATGGTCGCAGTAGAAGAGCTTGAACACGGCGAAAGCCTTTTCAGGCGGCGGCGTCTGGGGGCGTATCGTCTGGCGCAGTCGCTGCATCCGGCAATTCCGGTGGCGGAGCGGGCGCAGCGCGGCGGCGCAGGATGAAGAGGATCAGCAGGACAAACGCCAGCCCCAAACCAACAGGCAGCAGCAGCCGGCTGGCAGGCGCGCTTGCGCCATCTGCCGGCAGCGGGGCGGCGGTGGGCGTGGCGGCTGTTTCGCCGACGCCGGGGGGCAGCGTCGCCGCGGCCGGGCTGGGGGCGGTTTGCTGCTGCAAGAGGAACTCGATGACGGTCTCTAGCTGCGCCTCGGTCAGGCGTATGCCGTAGTCTTGGGGCATAATGTTCGGCAGGCAGTCACTGTTAGGGCAGCCGGGGGAGATATAGGCGTTGGGTTCCAGAATGGATTGGCGCAGGTAGCCGGCGGCGGTCAGGTCTGGCAGGCGGGCGGCGGCGTCTACGCCAATGTTGGACAGGTCTGGCCCCACTTTGTGCGCTTCGCCCAGGTCGCCAATTTGGTGACAGGCCAGGCAGCCGGCGTTGGAAACGATGGTCACGGCGTCGGTTCCTTCCACTTTAGCCGGGGTGGATGTGGCAGCGGGCGTGCCCACGGGGGCGCGGGTGGGCGTGGGGGGCAACTGCGTCAGTTCGGCGGCGGTGGGCCCGGCGGAAAGGTCGCCGGGCTGCAAGCGCACAAGGGCTTCGCAGGGGGAAAGGTTGGGAGCGGGATCGGGCATGCACCACCAGGGCCCGCCTTTTTTGGTCTTGAGAATGGGCACATACCAGATGACGGCTTGCTGCCCAGTCAGGGATTCGTCGTTGAGCCATTGGCTGGGGGGTTGGAAGGTGTTGGCGGGCCCGGTGAGGATAGGGCCGTCGCCTTCGCCTTCCCTGGCGCGCAGCACAAAAATGCGGGCTTCGTCCACGCCAAACGGGTCGTTGCGGGTGGGCTGCCAGCGGTAGGTCAGGTTTTCGGAGACCAGCGCCAGTCTTTCGTCCAGGGGAGAGGTGTCTTGATAGAGGTCAAACTCGGTTTCGGTTTGCAGTTCCGACCAGTCGCCTGCCTGCCACGTCCACACCTGTTCGTCTGCCTGCCCGTCCAGGTTCAGGTCTAAGCGCCAGGTGGGGCGATAGACGGACGGATCGTCGCAGCCAGGGCCGTGAGAGATGAAGCGGGGGGCAAAGCTGCCGTCGGCGTAGAAGGTGACAATTTGTTCGTAACGGTAGCAGCAAACACAGTTGGGCCAGTCGAACGGTTCGGTGAACAACTGGCGCACTTCAAAACCGTCGCCCAGGTCGGCAACTTGCGTGCCAAACATGGGGGGGACGGCAGCCTGGAAGCCGATTTCATCCCGATAGCCGCCGGGCCAACTGGGATACCAGACTTCGATCTGGCCGATTTTGATGCTGGAGAATATGGGCGTGCTGTTGTAACTGGCGTCACGGAAGTTGACGCCGTCGTGGGCGGTCATGTCCCAGCAGACGTTCCAGCCGTATTGTTCGTGACAACCGTTGTTGAAGAGGTCATTTTGGGCAGCCAAAACTTCGGTCAGGGGGGGATCGTAGGGGCGGTCAGCGCGGGCGCGGGTGTAGAAGGTGCGGGCGACCTGGGTACGCTGCATGTTGACGAAGACGTGGAAGATGCGCCCGCTGCTGTCGGGGGCGTGGAAGGTCAGGTCAAGGCACCAATCCTGGGCGCAGGCGTCGTCTTGCAGCCAGCCGGACATGGGGGCCATGGCAGCGTCCAGGGAACGGAGGTCGCCGAGGACGGCGCGGACGCGGGGATCGGCGTTGGCGATTGCCAGGGCGCGGGCGGTCACGAGTTCGCTGGCGGCGGGGCGGGCGAGAGGGTTGAGCCATTGGTCGAGCAACTGGTTTTTGTTCAAGTCGAACAGGGCTTCGATGGTGCCGCCGTCGGTGTAGTTGTAGAAGGTGAGCAGGGCGCAGTTGTATTCCTGGCAGCCCTGGCTGCGCCAGGCGCCGGTTTCGCCATAGCCGAGGCGCACGGCGGAGATGAAGTCTACGCTTTTGCCGGCAAGCAAGTCAGCCAGAGGGGCGTGCGCCAAAGCGAGTTCGGAGACGAAGGATTGGTTGAGAGCCAGACCGCCCAGGGATTTGACGTCGAGGAAGTGGGCTTTGGCGGCGGCAGCCTGCAAGCGGTCTGGCTGAGCCTGGCGGAACAGGAGCGCCAGCAGGAGAATGGCAGCCAGAATGAGCAGGGAAGGAAACCAGGGGGTGGGGAAGTTGCGTCGTTTGCTGGAGTTCATGGGGGGGAATTATAACATCGGGGGCGCAGTGTGCGTAGATGGAACGGGGAAAAGGTTCAGGTTTGGAAAATCGCTTTACG
>CAYQYJ010000101.1:0-10458 GCA_964421605.1 uncultured Ardenticatenaceae bacterium
GCGTAGATGTCTGCCGGCAAATACGACCCGGTGACGTTGCCTTGATGAATGTCTGCATTGGCATAAGGCCAGGCCACGCAAACCAGAATGTATTCAGGGGATGTGGGTGAGATCACGCTTCTTCCTCTAACTCTTCCTCTTCTTCTTCCTCTTCTTCAAACTCCTCTTCTGTTAACTCGGTCAACAGTTCAGCCAACAGTTCAAAGTCATCTTCATTGACGGAGAGGTAGCTTTCTGGTTTTTGCAGCAGCTTCTTGAAGTTGGGTTCGCTTTCTAATTCCACCGAATCCAGGGCGATGGCGTTTTCCAGGTTGCGCGCCTGCACGTCCCAATCCAACGGCACCAGGAAGATGATTTCGCCCTCGCTGCCTTTGGCTGCGGTTTTCCGTTTCGTTTCAATCGCGGGGCCGGTAACGGTGGCTACGGCAAAGAAGACGCGCGGTTCAATGGCATAGTAAATGAAGCGGTCGCCCGATTTCACTTCCGGCGCGTTGGCTTCCATGATGGTCATGCGCTCGCGCAAAGCAGCAATAGAGCGATCTTCCACGTCAACCAGGCTGAGCGAGCGCACGAACAACTGGGCGTCCGACATGGGACGTTCGCGGCGACGGGCAATTTTGCGCCGTTCGGCTTCGGTTTCATCCAGGATATTTTGCCAGATGCGCTCCTGGATCTGGATATTGAGCTGGGCAATCGTACCGTCTTCGTATTCCACCTTCATCTTGGGCGGAGTCAGGTCAAGCACGGTGTACGAACCGATGCGATTGGCATATTTTTCACCGATTTGAAACATGCGTACTCCTAAAAATAGACGCGAGTGAGCCATTTTTGAAAACTGCGCGGCATAGTACCGCTTTCGCTTGTAGTTGGCAAGTGTTTGGCTGTAGTTCCCCCCCGAAAAGGCGTCAGGTTGTCTAGTTGCCGGGGGCGGGGCGGCGGCTATAGTGGGCAATCAGCGCCAGGCAAAGCAGGGTGACAAACAGGGCGACTATTTGCAGCATGTGAAAACCATCGCGGGTAAGCCAGGCGTTGGCGCGGAAGGCGTCTACCAACAGGCGGCCCAGGCTGTAAACGCTGGTGGTCAACAAAAAGAGATAGCCAGGGAAACGGCGCGGCGGCAGGGAACCCCACCAGACAGCCAGCGCGGTCAGCCCCACAATGATCTCATACAACTGCACAGGGTGGCGGCGCACGCCAAACTGGCTGACGCCCCAGGGCATGGTGGTGGTGTCGCCGTAGCCGGGGCCAGCCAGAAAGTCCGCCAGGCTGACAAAAATGAGCGCGGCTACAATGCCCGGAATAAGAGCGTCCAGGAGGGGGCCAGGAGGAAGCTGGCGGGCGCGCCCATAAAAAAAGGCTGCCAGAACGCCTACAATCAGCCCGCCCCCCAGGTTAAAGCCGCTGTTAATGGGCCAGATGACGCCCCACAGGTTGTCTTGATAGGCAGACCAATGGAGGGCAACAAAGGTGAGGCGGGCGGCGAGAATGCCGGCAACTAACCCCGTTGAAGCCAGACCATACGTTAAAGCCACATTCCCCTTTAGCGCCCGCGTCGCTCGCTCTACCAAAGAGAGCGACACCCACAGCCCCAAAATGATGGTCAGGGGAGCGGTGGGGATAACGGCGGGACCAATGGAAATAGTGGGGAACACGCTTACTCCTCCAGCAGCCGCTGCAGCCGGTTCTCCAGAATAGCCTGGTTGAGAATGCCGCTGTAAACTTCGCTGACCACACCTTCCGCGTCGACAAAAATGGTGGTCGGCAAGGCGCGAATGCCATATTCATCGTTGACGCGGCTGTCGGCGTCTACCAGCAGAGGATACGTGATGCCATACTCATCGCGAAAGCGGCTCACTTCGGCGGCGCTTTCCCCCTGGTCAATGCCCAGGAAAACGACGCGCCCATTGAACTGGCGGCTGGCAGCCTGGAGATCGGGCATTTCGGCGCGGCAAGGGGGGCACCAGGTGGCCCAAAAGTTGAGCACCACCGGTTGGCCGCGCAAATCGCTCAGAGTCAATGATTCGCCATAGCTGGTGGGCAAGGTGAAATCAGGCGCCAGGTAGCCAGCCAGCGGCGCTTCGGTCAGGTTGGGGATGCCTGTGAAAGCCACAACAGGCTCGCGGGAGTAGGCAATCCAGCCGCTGCCCAGGATGGCGACGAGTAAAATGAAGATGATCCAATAGAAACGAGTCATGCTATTACTTGTCATTCCGAAGGCGACAGCCTGAGGAATCCCTACCCCCTTTGCCTGCCAGCACGGTTGGGATTCCTCGTTTCACTCGGAATGACATCCTTTTGTCAATCCGAAGGGGATAGCCTGAGGAATCCCCACCACCTTTGCCCGCCAGCACGGTTGGGATTCCTCGTTTCACTCGGAATGACAGCGCCAGCGCATTTATGGCTCAAGCCAGGGAGTTTGTCAAAGCCAGGGGGATGCTGTCGCGCAGCAGCGGCTGGGTGTTTTCGGGATAGCCCGTCAGGTCATAAGCCATAGCCCCATCAATGTGAATAGGGACGAGTTCGCCCAGCGGCAGTTCGCCAGGGATGAAGACCAGGCCATCTACTTCGGGCGCGTCGCGATAGCTGCGACCAACAGTGACGCCGTCGCCGTAGCCATCAATGAGAATGGGCAGAGTCTGCCCCACGTAAGATTGGTTTTTTTGCAGGGAGATAGGCTGCTGCAATTGCATCAGTTCAGCGCGGCGCGCTTCTTTGACCTCGTCGGGAACCTGCCAGGAGACTGCGGCTGAAGGGGTGGTGGCTTCATAGGAGTAGGTGAAGACGCCCACGCGGTCGAAACGCAGGTCTTGCGTAAACTGCTTCAAGCCGGCAAACTCTTCTTCCGTCTCCCCTGGATAACCGACGATAAAGGTGGTGCGAATGGCAATCTGCGGCATGGCTGCGCGCAGCTTCGCCAGCGTGGCGTAAACCCACTCACTATTGGCGGGGCGGCGCATTCGCTTCAGGGTGTCGCGGTGACCGTGCTGCAAAGGGATGTCCAGGTAGGGCAAGATTTGCGGGTGGCGGGCCATGGTCTCAATGAGTTCGTCTGTGACGTAGCCCGGATAGGCGTACATGAGGCGAATCCAGGGCAGATCGGGGGCAGCGGCGACAATCTGGTTGAGCAAATAAGCCAGTCCGTTGCTCAAGCCCAGATCGTGACCATAGTCGGTGGTATCCTGGGCGATGATGATCAGTTCTTGAATGCCGGCATCTCTTAACAACCGCACCTCTTCCACAATTGCCTGCGGCGGACGGCTGACGTGCGTCCCCTTAATCTGGGGGATGGTGCAAAAAGCGCAAGGGCGGCGGCAGCCATCGGAAATCTTGAGATAAGCCGTCGCCCCCTGAACGGCGGCGCGCACCACCCCTTTCTCGTCTTGCCCCACGGTTTGCGCCGTTTCGGGCAGGTGATAAAGGGGCCCAGGCTGCTTATGGCGGCGAAGCTGGTTAATGAACGGGATAATGTCCATCCAGCGGCGCGTGCCAATCACGCCGTCAATGCCAGGCACTTCATTGATCAGCCGTTCGCTAAAGCGCTGCGCCATGCAGCCGGCAGCAATAACGAGTTGCTCCCGCCCTTTGCGCTGCACCAGTTCGCGCAGCACGTTAATGGACTCCTGCCGCGCGGGTTCGATGAAGCCGCAAGTGTTGACAATGAGAATGCCGGCATCCTCCGCCCCCGCCACGCCGCTAAATCCATGATGATCCAGCAGCGCCGCCATGCTGTCGGAATCCACGCTGTTTTTGCTGCACCCCAGGGTGATTAAGTGATACTGCCGTTTCCGTTTCTGTTTACTCATGACCAGCCGCGCTAATTTCCCGTCGTATTCCACGTCTGGTCTACCACCTGACCACGACCGCCCAATTTGCCCAGTTGTATATCATTGATGGTCACAAAGACGCCAATAGCGTTCCCCGTCAGCAGTTGGGCTTGCTGTTGCGCCGTCCATTCCCATGCCTGGCCCTGCCGACCCAGACCTTCGTAAACAATCTCGCCATCAATGGTCACGCGCAGCCAGGTGCGTTCGGTGATCTCCAGGCGCAGGTCTATTTGCTCCATCGTTGCCGGCAATGGCGGGATGGTAGCCGTCGGCGTCGGCAGTTCAATCACATTGCGGCTGGTGGAAACCATAGCCTCATCGCTACCTGGGGCCGGCGTAACATTGGGCAGGATGGTAGCCTCTGGCGTGCTTTCCGCCTGCCCACTGTTCAAAATCGCGCTCACCGCCGCAGACAGGTCGGCGTCGCTGGCGTCGTTGTTGAAGAAGAAGCGATTGACAGCCAGACCAATCAGCACCAGCAGGGCCACAATGATGGCCACTCTCATAAAAGATTCAGGATCGCGCCCCTTTTGCTCCAAATCCACGTTCACCGGGTTAAAAAACACCTGGTCTTCGCGCGACGCCAGGGGATTATCGGGCGAGGCCAACCGTCCGCTGTTGGTCGGTACAGGCATGGGCTGGTAATTCTTACTGACTTCGTAACGTTCCAGCATCGGCTGCGGGTCCAGCCCCAAAAATTTAGCATAGTTACGCAAGTAGCCGCGCACATGCACAGGCGTTGGTAAAGAAGCGTAATCGCCCCGTTCCAATGCTTCTAAAAACTTCGTGCTGATGCGCGTGTTCGCCTGCGCCTGAGCCAGAGTTAATCCCTGGGCTTCGCGCGCTTCACGCAGAATACTGCCAAGTTCGTCCACGTCTGTTCACCGTGTTTTATGAATGCCAGATAAGAGCCGCCCGCTAAAACTGAAAAGCCACTGAATGAAAACAGTGGCTTTGTCCAATAGAGGGATGTACAACTGGACAACAGACAACTCGTAGGCGCGTTTCACCGACCGAGCCTGCTAACAGGGTTATCTACCCTTGCCGCAGCGCTACCACGCTTCTGCGGCTGGTTCAGTCGCCGGCTCGTCGTTAGCCGCAGCTTCCGCCGCCGGCTCGTCATCAGCCGCGCCTTCCTGGCGAATGATCACCGTGACCTGCGGATGAAAATCCGCCGACAAACGCACACCCACGTGATGTTTACCTAACTGGCGCAGCGGCTCGCCCACAACCAGGCGGCGGTCCAGGTCTGTGCCCAGCTTTGCGTTCAACTGCTCCGCCACATCAGCCGTGGTCACAGAGCCATACAGCTTGCCTGTTTCCCCAGCTTTGGCTGCAAAGACCAACTCCGTAGCGCTGATACGTTCAGCCAGCGCGGCAAATTCAGATCGCATTTGCGCGCGGCGGGCAGCGGCGCGTTCCCGCCACGATTCCGCCTGCTTCATCACTTTGGGCGTTGCCTTCACCGCCAGCCCGCGCGGGATCAAAAAGTTACGCCCATAACCATCGGCTACCGCGTACACTTCCCCGGCAAGTCCCAAATTTTCCACATCTTGTTTCAACAAAACTTTCACAGCCATTCACTCCAATGATTAGATTTTATGATAGCAATCGCTGATGGTATCAAAGCCAGAGGGTTTTGACAAATTTAGAGAGTTACGCCGGCTGGTCAGGGGTGGCTTGATAAACTTCGTCCATAGCGCTGAGGATGTCGCTGAGTTGGTGTACTTCTTCGGCGATTTCGTGCTGCAAGCGGCGGGCGCGACCGCTGTCAATGTCTTTGGCATCTACCAGCATAGATTGGGAGTAGATAGTGCCCAGAGCGCTCAGGGTATGTTCAAGCTGGAGCCTGGCCCGCTTCATGGTGTTTTCCAGGGCGTCAATCGTATCAATCTGCCGCTGCATACTCTCCAACGTCACCTCAATCTGGCTGCGCACGGCATTGTCTCGCTCCTGGTTCTGGCGAGATTTCAGATCCATGATGCGCTCGTAAGCATTCTGGCGGTCGCGCAGCAGGACGCCTGCCTGTTGTTCATACCGATCCAGCCGCTCAGCCAGACTGTAAATGTTCTCCAACCACTCATCAATAACCTGAGCCGTCGTCACCAGATTGTCCTTGAGGATGCCATCCGCCTGTGTCTGGATAGCCGCCGTGATGCGCTGGCGATAGTCCAATCCTTTTTGGATCTGGTTTTGCAATTCTTTGCTGCGCAAGCGCTCGGGTTTGAATTCCGCTTGCAGCAAATTGGCAACGACTTTCTCGCCCGTTTTGGGGTCCTTCAGGCTGACATAGACCAGAGCCGCTTCGCCGAGCGCGCCGCCCACCAGCCAGGCCCAGGCGGGAATGTCGCCCGGCAGCAGCGAGCTGAAGGCAGCCAGCAGTAGGGTCAGGGCAATAACCATAGCGCTCTCCCAACGGAACAGGGCATGTTGGAAGAGCGCCTTTTGCACCCGTTTTTCCAGGGCCTGGCGAGAACTACTTGTCATAGGGGCGGCGGCGTTGGGGATTACTCGTCAGCAGCGGCTTTGTCCAGGCTTTCCGCTTCTTCCGTGACCGAGGGTTCGGCTTCACTCAAACCCAGGCGGCGCTTGCGTTCTTCCAACTGCAAATCAATTTCCGCCTTGCCCAGCACTTCGTCCATCTGGTTGTCCAGGCGGTCAGCGTACATTTCCGATTGGGCGGAGGCTTTGTCCAGACGGGCGTAGATGTTTTCGCGCAGGCGGGCGATGTCGCTGTCGCCAATGCCGGCAACGTCGTCCACCTTCTTAATCGCTTCCACCGTCTTCTCTTTGGATTCAGCCAGGGCAATAACCGCTTCCAACTCGCGCTGTTCCTGGCGAATGGTGTTCAGCTTGGCTTGCAGTTTGAGGCGCGCATTTGACAAGGCTTCATACTCGCGCTGCTGCTGCACCCATTGGGTGTGGTAGCGTTCTTGCAAATTGCGCGCCGTGTTCAGTTCGTTTTGCGCCGCGCGCGCCAGGTCTGCTTTGCCTTGCATCAAAAAGGTGTCAATGTTGCGATCCAGCCGATCCGCTTCTTTCTTGTACTGTTGATATTTGCGCTCCAACGTTTTGACCTCACCGCCGACGGTGGCGGCGGCGTCTTCCAACTCATCCAGGTTGGTTTCGGCGTCGCGGATATACTGCTTCAGCACGGCTACGGAATTCGCTTCCAAAGCGCGATCCACCATGGCGTGCAAATTAGCAGAAATGAGCGTCTGGGTTTTCTCAAGTAAGGATGCCATTTTTTCTCCTGTAGAATGTAGTGTCCCGTCAAACGTAACGCGAGGAGTTCGCATCCTCAGAACCTGTCCTGAGTCTACCGAAGGATGCGAACGGCGGGCATCCTCAGATGCCCGACTCCTCAATCTATTATTTTGTCATTGACAGAACTAGAACTCACGCGCCGCTGAAGACTACAAAAGTCTTTGAGACTTTTGTAGTCTGACAACTGCCCAAGTCCTGGCATAGTCGTCTGGTCGCCAACCGGGAATGGCAGGCGGTTAAGGTTGGTAGGGCGGCAGTATCAACGTGAAGGTACAGCCCTTCTCCCTATCATTATCCATCTCAATACGCCCTTTGTGCAAATCAATGATGCCTTTGGCTACGGTCAGCGCGGGCCCATAGATGGGAACGGTTAAAGCCACGTCGTCATCGCCGCGGAAAAGGGCAGATAAGCGGGCGGCGTCCGCTGCCGGCAGCGCCGACCCGACCACGCGCATAGAGAGATGTAACTCACCATTGGCGGCGCGCGCAGCAAAATAAAGAGCGCCGCCATCCGCTTGCTGGCAAGCCGCGCTACCGCTACGCACCAACTGCTCCAAACACCGCTCCAACCCTTCGCTGTCGCCCAAAACAATGGGTAAATCTGGCTGAATATCGAAGTGAAAGGCAATATGCCTGTTTTCGGAGCGGTCCCGTTGGGCGTCAACGATAAGATAGAACAATGCGCCCACCCCCTCAATCGTCCCCGCGCGGTAGTTGAAAGCGTTGGCAGCCTCGCCTGTCTTGATTTCCGCCAGGGTAATGAAATTTTCTACCAGGTGAGCCAGTTGTTGGCTGGCTGTGCGTAACCCTTGCAAAGAGGTTTTTAAGCTGGAATCAGAGTCAGCGCTTTGCAAACTTTGGGTCAACTGCCGCGAATAGACGTGCACTAAATCCAACGGCAGGCGCACATCAGGCTGCAAGAGACCCAAAATGCTACGCTTAAAGGCGGTAAAGTTTTGGTTCAAGACGCTCTGCACCGCAAAATGGCGGTTCAGTTGCGTGGTGATCAGCGTCAGCAAATCGTTGGTCTCATAAGGCTTGGCAATATACTCCTCCGCGCCTATGCTGCGTCCGCGATGTACGTCTTGTTTGTCTCCCCTGGCGGTGAGGAAAATGAACGGAATCTGAATCCAGTCAGGATTAGCCCGTACTTTTGCCAGCAGTTCAAATCCATCCATCTTGGGCATCATCACGTCGGAAATGATCAGGTCAGGCACGGTGTGGTTTAATATTTCCAGAGCCGCCAGACCGTTCGTAGCCGTGAGTACCTGAAATTTGTACGGGCCATCGTAATAATATTCCAGCAGGTCGCGCAGCCCTTGTAACAAATAATAATCATCTTCGGCTACCAGGATAGTTACTTCGGGGCAGACAGGCGCGCGGGCGGCGCTTTCGCCTGGAGCGCTGTCCTGGCAAATGGGCAGGCGGACGGTGAAGATCGTGCCGGCATTTTCCTGGCTTTGCACTTCAATTTGCCCACCATGCAGCTCCACCAGCCCCTTGACAATCGTCAATCCCGCCCCTGACCCTTGCTGCTCTAGCTGCTGCCGGTTGTACTGGTAAAAGAGATCGAAAATCTTCTCCTGCGCATGACCAGGCAAGCCAATGCCATTATCCGCCACCTGAAAATGGATTTCGGCGTTCGTAGTGAAAGCGGTCAGGTAAACGTCTTTGTGAGGCTGTGTGCTGTAAGAGGTAAAACGGATGGCATTGTCTATCAGCCGCCGGAAAATATCGTTGAGGCTGTCGGGGACGCCCCAGATAGGGGGCAGGTGGCGAGGGATATTGTAATGGAAGCGGATATGATGTTTATGCGCGTCTTCCTCACGGGCAATGCCGGCAATCCAGAACAACTCGCTCACATTTCTGATCACGGCTGCCTGCGCCTGAAACTGGTGCGCCGCTTCCCCCGTACGCAGTTCAATGATCGTAATCAGGTCGTTCACCAGACGGGTCATCCGTTGGTAACCGGTCTGGATGCCCTCCAGATAGTTCTGCAAGGTATCAGCGCTTTCCCAATACTTGACCCCCTCCGCCAACAAATCCAGCGACATGGTCACCAGTCCCAGCGGCGTGCGGAACTCATGACTCAGCACCAACAAAATATTGTCCTTCAAGTCGGCGAAATTTTGCGCCCGCACTTGCTGTAATTGCAGCGTCCGGTCCAATTGGCTTTTGACCAACGCCAACAGGTCAGAAGGATCAAACGGTTTGGGGATAAAAAGCTCCGCGCCCAACGTCCGGCTTTCTAAGAAATCCTGCCGCCCGCTCTTAGCTGTCAGGAAGATCAGGGGAATATGCAGCCAGTCTGGTTTTTGCCGCACCTCCTTCAAAAATTCCAGCCCATTCATCACAGGCATCATAATGTCGGAAATGATCAGGTCTGGCGTTTGTTGGCGCAGCAGTTCAATTCCTTCCTGACCATTCGTTGCTTTTGTTACTTCCGCCTCATACCCTTGCGTTTTCAGCTCCGCCAAAAGATCAGCAATGCCGTTCAGGAGGGCTGGATCATCTTCAAGTAACAAAATCTTGGCCGGAATTGTCATGGTATGCCACAGCGATCTCTACTCGCTGGTTCCCGTCAGGTCAAATCTGGCTGCCAGGTATCCCCGCCCCGCAAAGACGCAAAGGTTATTCAGAATTGCTCTTTCTTTGCGTCTTCGCGGTGAAATCCCTTCGCGGTGAAACTCCAGACAGGCTGAACACTCTTCCTGGGAAAGCCGGCCCTTCTTACATGCTGCTGCGCAGGCGACGCGCCGCCAGGAGCACAAACAAAGCCACAAAAGCTAACCCAATGGCGCTCCACACGCCAATGCCCGTTGTCGGCAGCACTCCTGTGCCGGCTGTGCCTGTGATGGGCGTAGGCGTCACAATAGCCCCGCCGCCCACACCTGCGCTGCCACCTGTGCCCGTTCCGCCGCTGCCGCCGCCGCCGCCAACGTTGCCTGCGCCCGAAAAGTCTGGCGTGGGCGTCGCCAACAGGTCAACTACCACTACAGGCGTTTCCGTTGGTTCTGGCGTATCAGTCGCCGTGGGAGGCGGCGTTTCGGTCGGGCGATCCGTGGCTGTGGGCTGCGGCGTTTCCGTGGGACGAGCCGCTTCAGTGGCCCGCGCTTCTAGCGTTTGGGTGACAAACGCATTTTGGGTAGAAATCGCCTCATTGGTAGCCTCAATAGCCACGCGGGTAGCGTCCTGCGTACCGCGATTCCTTGTGGCATAGACAGCAGTACAGGCAATCGCCAGCAGCAAAATAACAATCAAGGCAGAAACGGCTATCAGGAATGGCCGGTTAGACGAACCGCCTTCTTCTTCAACCAGGAATTCATCTGAATACTCTTCGGACATTGTGGTTCTCCTTCGAGAATAG